>DAHWIP010000001.1:0-32294 GCA_027344975.1 Phycisphaerae bacterium | reverse complement strand
GGGAAAACGGTCGGCGTGCTGGGGTACGGCTCGCAGGGGCACGCCCACGCCCAAAATCTTCGCGACAGTGGCGTGAAGGTGATCGTTGCCAACCGTAAAGATTCCGCCAACGGCAAGTTGGCCATCGAGCATGGCTTTGATCCGATGAGCATTCCTGATGTGGTCAAAGCGGCCGATCTTATCATTGTCACGCTGCCCGATGAATTACAGCCTGAAATTTACGAGAAGGAAATCGCTCCCAACCTGCGGGGCGGCAAGACCTTCGGTACCACGCACGGCTTGAATATTCACTTCAAGCAGATTGTTCCACCTCCGGATGTGGATGTGGTGATGATTGCACCCAAAGGGCCCGGGCATCTGGTGCGAAGTGAGTATGTGAAAGGCGGCGGCGTTCCGTGCCTGGTGGCCGTGGCTCAGGATGCGTCCGGCAAGGCTCTGCAGACGGCTCTGGCCTGGGGCAACGGCGTCGGCGGCGCCCGGGCGGGCATCATCCAAACCACGTTCAAGGATGAATGCGAGACCGATCTCTTCGGCGAACAGGCCGTGCTCTGCGGCGGCCTCTCGGCGCTGATCAAGGCCGGCTTTGAAACGCTGGTTAAAAATGGCTATCCGCCGGAGATGGCGTATTTTGAATGCGTCCATGAGGTGAAGTTGATTGTCGACCTGATCTATCAGGGCGGGCTGAACTACATGCGTTACAGCATCAGCAATACCGCCGAATACGGCGACCTGACGCGCGGCCCCCGCATCATCACCGAGCAGACCAAAAAGGAAATGCAGAAAATTCTGGATGAAATCACCTCCGGCCAGTTTGCCCGCGAATGGATGGCGGAACACAAGGCCGGCAAGCCGAAATTTAACGCCCTTTACGAGGCGGATAAAAATTCGCAGGTTGAGGTGGTCGGCAAGCATTTGCGAAGGATGATGAAGTGGATTGCCGCCAAGGAAGTCTGATGCCGCAGTTTGACGGCGGACTGTCTGCCGACCGTGTTATCTCAATAGGCGAAGTGGCGGAGGCGGTGCGGCGATGAGTATTACTTTCACGGACGCCTTGGATCATGTGGCGATCGCCGCGGACGATACCGACGCCCTTGTGAAATGGTATCACCGGATGCTCGGCCTCGTGGTCAAAGCTCAGACCGAGCCGCAGCAACCTTCCGGACAGCGAACCTATCTGATTGGACCGCCGACGGATGACGATGTTCATCGCGGTATGATGCTGGAGATTATGCCGCGCAACGAGCATGTGCGTCGTCCGCGCGACAGTCATGATCCGGGAATCAGCCATGTGGCGTGGCGCGTGGATGATTTTGATGCCGCGTATGCACATTTATCCGCCGGCGGCGTAGGATTTGTCGGGGCGGTGGTGCAGGCGGTCGGGGGCGGAAGACTGATATCCTTCGTGGATTGCGAAGGTAACTTGATGCAGATTGTGGAAAGATCGCGAGGCTGATGCTCATGAACTTCTCTTCCCGCATGCCCGTTTCGGGACGTACCGGAAAAATTTCTTCCGTATGTTGCACCCTGCTTATGCTCGTTGGCTGCATGTCGATTGCCGGTTGCGGCGACCGCGCCCTGCAGATATCGCTGGTGCCCGTAAGTCCGCGTATCAGGCCGCAGGTGGTGCATAAAACGCATCAATGGTTTAACTGCAATCGCGTGGCGATTGTGGATGTAAGCGGGATGCTGCTCGACGGATCCACCGCATCATGGCTCGGTTCGTCGCACAATCCGGTGAGTGATTTTGCCCAGACTCTCCACTCCATCGCCAAAGACCCGCGGGTTAAGGCCGTCGTGCTTCGGATGAATACGCCCGGTGGCACGGTAACCGCCAGCACCATCATGTACAACACCCTGAAACGATTTGAACGAAAAACACATAAACCGGTCGTGGTCTCCATGATGGATGTGTGCGCCAGCGGCGGGTATTACCTGTCATGCGCCGCCGATTATCAGATGGCGTATCCCACGACCATTACCGGCTCCGTGGGGGTGATTGTTCAATTGTTCAATTTTCGCCACACGTTGCAATATCTTGGTGTGACGGCCCCCGCGTTCGCCAGCGGTCCGAACAAAGAAACCGGATCGCCATTCAGCAAGATGACACCCTCACAGAAAAAAATTATCCAGGGATTTGTCCGTGAATTTTTCGCCCGCTTTGTGCATGTCGTCAAGTCTTCGCATCCACAGGTTAATCCGAAGCTCTGGCCGATGCTCACCGACGGTCGTCCGCTAACGGGAATCGACGCCCTTCGCTATCACATGATTGACGCCCTCGGCGGTCTGCATGCCGCCATCCGCAAAGCCAAGGCGCTCGCCCATATCAAGCACGCGACCATTGTGCTTTATAAACGCAATGGGCACGACACCGGATCGGTTTACGCCAAGAGTGATCTCGGGGGCAAGAGTGGCAATTTTAATATGGTCAACGTCAATCTCTCCGGGGCCGCCATGTCCACTTTCCTGCATCCCAATTTCCTCTACATGTGGGAACAGTAATTTTCACGGCGAGAATCCCGCGATGAGTCACGTTTTCCACCTCTGATCCGGGGCGCGGCACGATCTTTCCCCGTTGCCATGGTGTCCGGCGCAGATTGCCTGCGTGAAATGGGTACGGCGGCCGAGAACACAATAAAACTAAACAAAACAGAAATAGAACGTTAAGATGGCGACGGTAGGTTACCGGCGGTTATGGATTTGATGCCGCTCTACAATGGGCGTTAAGCGCTAAGGAGTGAAATGCAACGGCCATCCCGATCGCGTCCCCCGGCAGGGGCTTGTGTGTCAGGTTCAAGATTGTTTGCGTTGGTCGCAGCGGTGGTATGCTGGTCGGCGATCGCATCTGGTGCAACGCTGACACATCAGCTGCCCGACGGCAGAATCGTCGCACCGGTTGGAAAAACGATTCAGACGGCTAATTTTCCCGTCGGTGTCGTCCGACAGCACGGTACGATTGTGGTGGAATCGGCTGGAGCGTCGGCGATTCAGTCCCTGCAGGGTTACAACAAAAAATTGCGACCGAATATGGTGCTGCATTTCCTCAAATATCAGCATCTGTGGCACAGTCTCAAACTTCCCAATGTGGTCACCAACCAGAGCCTCTTTCAAGGATTGGTCCGCGGGCCCTACGGCATGATCTATGCCGCTGGCGGAGTGTCGGATAATCTGCTGGCGATCAAGGTGACGCAGGATGAACTCAAGATCGTTCGCGAATTCCCGCTTACCGGCCAGAGTTTCCCGAAGAATCAATACCCGTACGTGAATCAGGGCCCACCCGGGCCTCCCCTGTTTTATCCCGATTCTGCCGCCATCAGCGGCAAATTTGCATTTGTTACCGGGTTACTCAGTAACAGCCTTGCGCGGATCAATCTGCGCTCCGGTGAGACGGTCTACGCCAATGTCGGTTCATATCCGTACGAGGTTGTTACGGCCGGACGCTATGCCGTGGTAACCGACTGGGGCGCCGACTCGGTGCGCTTCATCGAAAAGAGGAACTTGAAGACCCGGGCGGTTGTTCGTCTCGGTCCGCCGACCGGGCCGCATCATCGTCTGCCCGGCATCCATCCCACCGCCGTCGTGTACGATCACGCGGATCACTCAGTCTGGGTGGCTTGCGCCAACGCCGACACCCTCTCTGAAATCAGCATCAAAACTTTCAAAGTCACTCGCACCATTGCCGATCTTCCCTTCACCGGTGCACTCCCCGGCACCTTTCCCGATGCGCTGGCCGTCTGGCATAAACGCCTCTTCGCCTGTAATGCCGGCAATGATGATGTTGCCGTATTTAATACCGCAACCGGCAAACTGCTCGGTTTGATTCCCACCGGCTGGTATCCAACTGATGCCGTCATCAGCTACGGCCAACTCCTCATCACCAGTGCCAAGGGAGTCGGATTCGGGCCCAATCCGCACGGCAAGTGGATCGGCGATTGTATTCCCGGTTCATTGCAGATGATTTCGCTGCGGGAGCTGAAGCGTCAACTTCCGTTATGGACTCACGAAGCACTGAGCGATTTGCGGATGACCGCTGCTGATCGCTCCCGGCTATCCGTCGGCAACCGCCAGGCAACCGCATGGCTGCACCAGCACATTCACCATGTGGTATTTATTCTGCGTGAAAACAAAACCTTTGATGAAGATTTCGGCACCTATTCGCGCGCCGGAAAATGGGCCGACCCCAAACTTGATCTTTATGACCAGAAGGAACTTCCCAATGCCTACGCCCTGGCGAACCGCTTCGGCCTGATGGTGAATTACAAGGTGGACGGCGAAGTGACGGCACAGGGACACCAGTGGACGACCTCCGGCGAGGATGGTGATTTCGTGCAGCGGACCTGGCCCATGTATTATTCCGGTCGGGGACTATCCGAAAACCCTGGATGGACTGAGCCTCTTGTCGGAAGCGCGTTTAATTCCACGGACGGCTTCGGCGGGACGGACAACCCGTATTCGGATTACACCGACCTGAAAAAACTGGGCCGCTGGGCCAATCCGTGGATTTCGTATCCCGACGGCATGTTTATTTTTAATGATCTTCTCGATCATCATGTTTCGTTTCAGGATTTCGGAGAATTTGTCTCGCGCAGCGAGATGGGGGATATTTCAGCCGCGATGCACGCCCATGTGCAGATGAATTTTCCGGGTTGGAATCGGTTTTTCCTCGATACCTACCGGGCCAAAATAGTCAAAGAATTCATCCATTCGCATTCTGGCGATATGCCCGCACTCATGTACATCTGGCTGCCGGATGATCATACCGCCGGTCGGCAGGCCGGATACTATACCCCCGATTATTATGTGGCTAATAATGATGAAGCCACCGGCGAAATTGTCGCCGAGCTTTCAAGGCTCAAATCATGGCGGCATACCCTGATTTTCATCACCGAGGATGATGCCCAGTCCGGTGCCGATCACATCTCGGCTCATCGCAGTTTGGCGCTGGTGATCGGCCCATGGGTGAAACGGGGCGTGTTGATCACGCATCCCTATTCCCAGATTAATATCCTCCGCACGATGGAGGCGATTACCGGTGTACCGCCGATGTCGCAGTGGGATGCCGGTGCACAGGTCATCAGTGGCATCTGGGCCAGCACACCCGACACAGCTCCCTATCGTCTTCGTCCGATTCGCGTAAAAATGGCTCTCAACCCGGGTCATGTTTCCGCCGGGCTCATGGCACGGATGAAGGCTGGCCGCACCGGTCATTGGCTCTCACCTCAGTGGCTCAAACTCCATCCGATGAAGGCCGGGAAGCTCTCGGAATACGGCCCCACGACGCTGCTGAAGGTGCCCGGTCCGGAACAATTGAAGCAGGAATGGATTGCGTCCAAGGGGGCAGCTTCCTATCGGCGGCTGCAAGCCTACATTCAAGCGATGGCAAAGCGTCGCGGTGAAAGTGTGGATCAGATTGTCGCCTCGGATGGACAGTAAAGCAAAAGCATCGGGGGCATCGGGTGAGTGAAACGTCGGTTATTGCGTCTGCTGATTCATATCCTCTGCTGGAGCAACTCGATTCCGCCCCGATGACCCGGCTGCATAAACGCCTTGTTCTGGCGGCGGGACTGGGCGTCTTCCTCGACGGCTACGATCTGGTGATCATCGGCATCGCCATGATTTTCATCCGTCGGCAGTGGCATATATCCCACGTCGAGAGCAGCATGCTCGGATCGGCTGCACTGGCCGGGGCTCTGATCGGGGCACTTTCCGCCGGGCGGATCGCCGATCGCTTCGGTCGCAAGGCGATCTACCTGATTGATCTGATCACCTTCTTTGCGTCGGCGCTCATGTGTGCCCTGGCTTGGAATATAGGGGTGCTGATCGTTTTTCGTCTGCTGCTGGGTATCGGTGTGGGGGCCGACTATCCACTCTCCGCCACCTATCTGGCTGAATTTTCACCGAAAAAAAGCCGCGGTGCCGCCATCACGCTCATGTTCGGCCTCTGGTCCATCGGGGCCATCACAGCCGGATTCACCGGTTTGGCCCTCTGGCAGATCGGCCCGTCGAATTGGCGCTGGATGCTGGGGTTGGGGGCTCTGCCTGCCATACTCGTCATCTGGCTGCGCCGCGATCTGCCCGAATCGCCGCGCTGGTATCTGCGCCGCGGAAACGTGGCGGCCGCCGCGGCGGTCGTGAAGCGCCTCCGGCCCTCCATCTCTCAGGCCCAGCTCGATGAGATTCTCGCTCACGAACACCACCGAATCATCACGCCCACCCCATCCTGGAAAATATTATTTTCCCGCGAGCTCATCCGCGCCACACTCCTGGCCTGCCTTCCATGGTTCATCATGGATCTCGTCGGCTATTACCTGACGATCTATCAGCCCACCATCCTCAAGCATCTCGGTTTTGTCGGAATCTGGGACCGTATTCTCGGCTCGACAGTCTTGAGTTTTTCATTCCTGATCGGCTTTGTTCCGCTCGTTCTGCTGGTGGACCGTATCGGACGGATCGTGCCGCAGATCATCGGCTTTCTGGGCAGCGGTGTTTGTCTGGTCGTCATCGGCGCCATTGCCGGCACGGCCGCTTCCACCGGCGGTAAATTCACCCCCGCCATGGTGGCCGTGGCCTTCGGGTGTCTGCTGTTTTCCACGGCATGTAATTCCTTCGGTCCGGGCAATACAACCTACATGATTCCGGCGGAGGTGTATCCGACGAGTGTGCGGGCAACGGGCCATGGATTTGCCACCGCGTTTTCGCGGTTCGGGGCCGTGATCAGCACGTTTTTTCTTCCCCTGCTTGAATTGCACATCTCCAAGCCGCTGTTTTTCGATCTGCTGGGGGGACTAAGTTTTGTGGCCGCGTGGTTGACGTGGCAGTTTCGCATCGATTCGCGGCAAAAACCCCTCGCGCAGGAATAGCGCAGACGGATTATGAAGCGCACCTGGCAAAGAGCCGGTTGATCGGTCATTGTTCCGGGAATAACGTTGCCAGGTCTCCGTAATCGCGAGTGTTGATTGCCGAACGTTCCAACACCTTTCGCCGGATCGGTTGCCGCCGCGACTCGCCGCTGCGCCCCTGAGAGCGAACCGGCAGCCGATGAACTGTTATATCGCCAGAGATATCGCAGCCGGCAGGATAGAACCATGG
The DNA here is from genome assembly GCA_027344975.1 of Phycisphaerae bacterium. Taxonomy (GTDB): domain Bacteria; phylum Planctomycetota; class Phycisphaerae; order WQYP01; family WQYP01; genus JAJZGD01. The sequence continues at coordinate 25,208 of DAHWIP010000001.1, read as the reverse complement.
CAGATGGTCTGCATCAGGAAAAATTGTCCGTGCCAAAGTGTCGATCCATCAATAGAAAATACCCTGTGCTGGCGTGAAAACTGAAAGACTGAGAAATCCGCCATTGGCTCGTGAATTGCTACTCATTTATTGTAGCGAACGTCAGTTGGCTATCCTGTCGGTGCCGGCCCGAATGGAACAACCAGCGCACTGCCGGGCAGATTGTAAAAATGTCTTATTGCCGGAAAGGCCAGGGGTAATATCATGCGAGCATTTCTAATACTTGTCGGAATCGTAGTCACGGTTCTGCTTGTGGTCGGATTCTTTCGTGGTTGGTTTAACGTTTCGGGCTCGACGAGCTCTCATCAGGTGGGAGCCCGGTTGACCGTCCACCCGGGTAAAATGGAATCCGATAAGAATAAGGCAGCGAGAGCTGTGGGAATACATACACAGACTGCGGCATCGCCACGCCCGGCGACTTCCACCGATCATCACGCCGGAAGTGTGGATCGTTCGGCGGAATAAGCCGAAAGTTGTCCGCGAAGGCAGGCCTTGACCAGGTTACTCCCGCCACCTCGGTGTGGCTTTTTATGAAAATAACCGCAGAACGTGGTGTCTGCTTCACCCTGTGGCCCGCCGCAGGGCTGTTGATGCCAAGGCGGAAATCTAAGCACCGGTTTGTTGGCCGTCGCTTTGGCCGGCGATCAATCGGTCGCCGTTGACCTGCCGCCCGTTTGACGGACGCACAATGCTCAGACCCTGGCTCCCGGCATATTGTTCCGGCAAAGATGTATGCCGCACGCTGCCATCGATCTGCAGGCTAATCTCCGAATTTGCCAGACACCACACTTCGCCTGAAGGGTTAAGTGCCACCACCCAGAGTATGTGGTGCTCCTGGCTGTATTCGATTACAGCTACGGCGTACCCATCGCCACGAGAACATCGCATGGGAATGGTCGGATTTAATTGGTATAACATGGACGCTTTCTCGCTTCGAAAGGCCGGTCGCCCGGGCAGATACTGACTTGATGCGTTCTGCCGATACGTGGCGGTAACGGCTGCCAACAAGTACCTTGGGGATATTCGCCCATGGCCACCGGGTGTACTATCACTTCACTGGGAGAGAAATCTGCCTTAGAACTATTGCTGTCAGTTCAGAATTCGTCCGGATCATCGAGGTTTTTGTCGTCATAAGCTCCTCCGTGCTGCCCCAGACTCATCAACGGTGATTCGGCGCCATGTCCCGGTACGGGAGCTTGGGAGCCTGATTGGTCATCACTGGGTTTCTTAGCCGAGTCGGACTCGTCAGGTACGTAATCTTTTTTCATTGGATTGCGCTGCGGCTTCGGCTCGCCCTGCCGTTCTTGAGTCGATTCGTCACGATCGGTGCGATTATCACGGTTGCGTTTAGGAACTTCATTGTCGCGCTTAGCGGACTCTTGGCGAGGTTCCTCACGCATATCGGAGTTTTGATCGCGATCGTTGGATTTCGTGGAATTTCGCTTGTCTTCTTTCATAATGTTACCTTTACGGAAAGACGGCCGTCCATTTCCCGGCAGATGGCGAATAAGTGAACGCTCACGCCGCACCACCATTTTGGGAACGGAACACAACCAGATACCATGCAATTACCGTGCCGCAGATATTATCCTCTTCCAAGTCTGTATTAGGTGGCCGATGGGCTGAATTCACCGCGATAATCATCACCGGCTTATTGCGAACAGCCCTGCCATGACAATTCGTCGGGGTCGCCCGACAGACTGCCCCTTGCGGAGGACACATCGTGACGCATTCGTCCGGACGCCGACACCGTCATAAAACTATTAGCCTTCAATCGCGGCGAATCCCCAAGCCGTTGGTTTTTGATCTGCCTGGGGCTTTGAGTCTTCCGGCGGCGTGGCTTACGTGCCAGTTCCGGATTGATTCGCGCCAAAAGCCCCTTGGGCAGGAATAATATGTCCCCGAACACCACCTTATACCTTTCGGCGCGTCACTCCGAACAGGTTGCCGCTGGCAGCATCGACAACGGGCAGTTCTCCATCAGGCTCGCAAGCCAGTAGCTGCTGGACGTCGTGCAGGGGCATTGACGTAAGCAGGCATGTCACGGGGTGCACCATATCAGCGGCCGCACCGATATTCAGAACGCGGGCCAATGGTCGACACGCGTTCAGGTCCGACTGCCGGATACGACCGACGAACGCTCCATTTTCATCCAATACGTACAGAATGGTTGGCCTGCCAAGCGAGCCGGAAAATCGCCGGAGAATTGCCTGGTAACTGGCAGATATCGAGATGACATTAATGTCCGAACAGATGCCCGCTTGATATGACATCGGCGGGGCTGATCTTGCTATTCCTATCGCCGGGCGAATCGCGTTGATCGGCCCGGAGTAGAGCGATCGACGATCCAGCAACCGTGACGTTATGGTCGCGGTGACCACGGCGGATAGAATCGGAACCAAGATCCCCAGAGTATGATGCGTCAGCTCGAGCAGCAAAACGATGGATGAGAGCGGGGCCTGCGTGGTTGCAGCCAATGCCGCACCGGCCCCAATGACGGCATAGCTTCCCGGCGTTGCGCCCGGCCAAATCAGCGACCATAGATGGCCGAAAAATCCTCCGAACACGGCTCCGACGGTAATGGTCGGGGTAAAAAGACCGCCCGGTGCCCCACTGCCCAGGCAACCTGACGTGGCCAGTGGTTTTAGGAAGATCAGCACCAGTAGCAGGGGTACGGCCAGTTTATGCGTAAACGCCAATTCGGTGACATCTTTCCCGTTACCCAACAATTGCGGAAATGCGATAGCCACACATCCCAGTAACGTGAACACCGGAAGCGGTGCCAGTATGGACCAGCCCCTTTTTGGCTTATGCCTACCCGCGTAAATAATCAATCGCACGAATAATACGGACGCAATGCCAGCCAGAGGGCCGAAAACCATCGCCCAGAGCAGTTGTCCCACGACAAAATGGTAATGGGGCACCCGATAGGTGGCGCGATTTGGAAGTGTTACCCACGAAACCGCGGTGGCCACGTAGGATGCGGTAATCGCGGGCAGGATCAATGGTAATGCCATGGTTCCCAGCAGTATCTCAAGTGTAAACAGCGCTCCGCCAAGCGGTACATTATAGACAGCCCCCATACCCGCACCGGCACCGCAGGCGACTAAGAATCGGGTCTCCGCAGGTTCCAATTTTGTCCATCCGGAAAGCACGCCGGCAATGGCGGCGCCCACCTGCTTCGGTGCACCTTCCCGGCCAAGCGAGGCTCCCATACCCACAATAGTCATGGCCAGCGCCCCATCGATCATGGTGCGAATGAAAGGCAGATGCCCCGACCTGAACCAAATTGATTTCGGGATGTCGCTGTCCTTACCGGGCCAGTGATGCTTCAAGAACCAGATCACTCCGGTCGCAAGCAGGCCCGCAGTCGCCATAATCCAGATATGCCGCCAAGGCGACACGAGCTCCGCCGCGTGCTGAAAATCACCCTTACTGTAGGAATAGCACCAATGCTGCACCGCCCCCAGTAATGCCATAAGCAATGATGCTCCTGATCCGGCGCCAATGCCGGTAACGATAATCAGGAACCAGAGTCGTACTGAAAAATTCAATGCCCTACGCCCCGATGGGTCATTGGGCTGGATAAATGGCGCCCCTTTCATTAATTCACCCTCAAGTAATCACCACATTCAAAAAATGAATCCGGCGCCGTGCCGCCCGGATGGCTTCGCGCCGTAAACAGCCTGATGAATTCGTAAGAAGGCTTAATGCCGCCATCGCTGCCCCAATGCCGTTTTCGGCTCCGGTGAGGTAAATAAAATTTCTCCGACCGATTGTTCAAGTAGAGTCATTTCTCCCGCAACAGATAATCTACGGGCAGTCATTTGAATGCGAAAATAGCCACTGACGCCAGTTTTGTGGAGAACTTCGGCGGTATACGGGCATTCCGGCAATCTTGTCGTAACAACATGGGACGATCATCGACCGTAAAAGTGGTGGTAAAGGTATTGACCATCAATCGCGACCAAATTTCTGGATGACCTGCCGCCGCCAGCTTCCTTATGTGTTCGCCCATCTCCGATGATGTGGAATTGCCGCCTATACCCCACCGCTGCATCGCATCAGCCATATTTACTTCCTGTGCCCTTACCATTCGGGCGATTCAACGGACGTTCAGGCGACATTGCACCACCTGAGTATCTGCTGGTGCAATCCCTGTGCCGTTTAAGAGGGTACTCGCGTTTTCGCCATGGCGCTCTATGCCGACGCGAAAGTGGGCTCTCCTTAAGTCAAAATGCCCGCGTCATTTTGGCCGTAGCGGCAAAAGTGCCGTCCAATAGGAGCCGAGAGCACGCCTCCTCCTAAAAGCAAATGACGGGTGTATCGATAATAAAATATCTCTGGTAGTTTCAATCGCGTTGCTTCGCGATCGCGCCTGCACCTGCCGTCTCAGGCTGTTGTCACAAGCCAAAGTTCCATATGTGGCTGAGCCCTGTAGAACACCGATATATCGGCATTTATGGCGATTTAGCGGGTAGTTTGCCCCGAGTAACCCATCGTCACAGCGCCGGCTCCGGCCTGTTGCAGAATTCTGCGGATTTTATTTCGCTGGCCAAGCAAACCGGCCCGGGTGGTTGCGATATCTTCACCGATTGGCCTCCCAATTGCATAGAGGGTGTGGCGTCCGGCGTTTTTTTATGGATCAAATCCGTGGGCGCACGACCACGTTTACACCATGTTTTCAGGAGTAGTGTTGTGAAGAACCATTTGGAAATCGACGAAAATAAAGGAAGGTCGCGACCCGATGCGAACCATGATGTCGCCGTCGGAAGTCCGGGGCGATCTGCAATGTTTGCATCAGGGCAGACGAGGAAGATGATCACGGCCGGCGCATTTGTTGCCATCGCGGCGATGGCGGCAATTCCCGCCACCGTACAAGCATTGCCTGAATTGACGGTTACCATCGGATCGAGTAACCCGCAGATATTCAGCTCCGGTAGCTCGTTTCAGTTACAGAATGCGAGCAGCAATGGCGTGACGGTGAATGTCGCTGGTGCGTCAAGCATCTACAGCAAACTGTCAGGTGGCAACAGTATCAACGCCAATGCGGTCAACATCACGAATACAACCGGGAGGACTCAGACTTTGGCAATCGACATTCGGGATACCGGCTTCGTCGCCAGTGGATCGCTGAGCAGCGAGTTGTATAACGCGCAGGAAAGCTTCGGCGGCGAAATTGGCGCGGGTGCCGCCACGTTCGTATTCACCACCACGGCAACGCCGGACACCTCAAACGGTTCCTCCGCCCAGATTTCCTATTCCTCAGGCACCTACAACGCCAGTTCGACGCCGTTTTCGGTGGGTGCAAAAGCGTCTGCGAGTACCCTTGTATTGTCACCGGGTGATTTGTTCACGATAGATTCAAAGGTTGTCCTCACGCTCTCTGCCAATGCAGTGGCGAATTTCGACATGCTCAATGACAATACCATTTCAACCGTGGTGCCCACTGGCATTGCCACACCTGAGCCCGCGTCCTCCGCTCTCGCAATGGCCGGGGTAGTACCATTGTTTTTCGTACGCCGCCGCAAATCGTGATCGGCTGCTTTCTCGCGTTAATGTAAATGGCGGGCATCTCTCGCCGATGAATGAAAGTAAGTGTTTATCCTTTTTTTATTGAAAGATAGTGTTATGATGAAGACATCACATATAAAAATCCAGATCGCATCCTTTCTGGCCGCCGGCATGGTCGCACCCGCTGTTATGGCGGCGTCGACCTATCCAACTCTGTCGTCCGGCTATTCGGAAGGCTTCTACCTTTTTCAGGGGCAGAGTTCAAGTAACGACTCGGTTACAGGCGGTGTTAACTCCGCGAGTGAATCGGGCCCGATGACGTTCTCAAGCTCGGCGTACGGCCGCATGAGCGTTTCCAGCGCCCAGGTTAACGTGGATGAGGTGGCCAGCAATACGCTGACAAAAACTTTCCAGCTTGGCGGTATTAACAACATGGTTAACACCGGCAGCACCGTCGCAACGCTGAATTTCTACGTGACGGCTCTGTTTACCACGCCACCGGTTGGGCCCCACAGCACCATTCAGGTTAGCCCCCTTTCTGCGAGTTTGTCCTTCGGCCAACCGGGCCAGAGCGGCAGCCTTCGCTTTACGCAGTATGTCGATCCCGCCGGGACGGCGTTCGGCATGGCCGATCCGAGCAGCACCAAGACCATTGCGCTCACCTCCAGCACGTTGGTTGACACGGTGTCCGGCAGCACCGGTCTTATAAACTTCATTCCCTCGCCCAATTATCCCGCGCAGCCCTATTCGGTGACCGAGGAGTTTACCGTGGCGCTTGATCCTGGATCAGCCGCCACCATGACGTTCCTGAACGATACCATCGCCGGCAATACCCCAACCCCGGAGCCGGCTTCAATGGGGTTGATGGGTTTGGCGGGGGCAGGAGCGCTTCTGCTGTGGCGCCGTCGGGTCTGAAATCCAACGAAAATAACAACCCACGCGATCGCGCGGTGAGGTTTTCGGATACGCCCGGCCGAACAGAGAGCGGCCGGGCCTCTTTATTTAACCATGCACTATTCCCTTGCATCGTGCCGACCACCCGCTGGCCCGCCGCCAATCCTAAATTTGCAGGCGTGAGAGAGCCTAACCTCCGCCGTGCGAGTGGCGGTTCCGCCGGTCTTTATTTTTGTGCGCTGCGGAATCATTCCGCTTAAAAATCGGGAAAATCGCCAATGCGGCCGGCAGTGTAATCAGCCCCATATAGATGAAAATGGTCGAGGATTGCATGTATTTTTGTAACGGTATGTAAATGATTCCCGCCACCAGTAAACCCACGGAGGAGGCGAATCCGGATGCGGCAATCACGCGTCCTCGCTTGGCAGGAGTGGGGCGCGTCTGAAAAAAACTGTTCAGCGGCACCATCATGAGACCCCCGGCCACGCCAGCGCAAGCCAGCATGGAAAGCAAAAATATAATTTTGCCGGGCCCCGGAAGAGCCGGTGCCATTCCTGAGAGTGCCAAAAATACGGCCAGGGCCGCCGTGGCTCGGGGTGTGACCCACAAGCCGTTATCTCTCGCGATTATCCTGCCGGCTGCCAGCGATCCAATGACCACGCCCAGCATTTCCGCTAGGGCGAGATAACTGGTGGTGGCGTCGCTTAATCCAAATTGCACCTTACCCATTTTATTGATGAAAAGGATCTGCAGGCCGGCTATGAACCAGAAATAGGCATAGGTGATGACGGAAGCGGTCAATAGCCCGTCGGTACGTAAATCCCACAGGTCTTTGAGCGAATTCACGGGACCGAGCCATGGAAAAGGCTCCTTGGGATTACCTGCCGGTCGATAGGGAATCGCGAAACTCACAAGCAATCCGATAGTGGAAATCCCCACCAGCGAGCACGCCGCCACGAGCCGACCCAGCGGCAGCCCATACACCGTTCCCTTGAGATTCAGCGCCAGTCCTGCGCTGACAACACCAAGCAATATTCCGGCGGTGGTGACCGATGTGAGCCGGGCGTTGGCATGGACCACATGGCATTCGGGATAGACATCCGGAATGCAGCCGCTCAGGGCCGGGCCGAAAATGGTGGCTTGAACCGCCATCAGAAAAATGACGGCCACAATCAACGGCCAATTCAACGTCATAATGCCTACGCCGCCGAGGCCCAGAAATATCAGTTCCATGATTTTTGAGGCGATAATGACCCGGCGTCTGGGAAACCGATCTGCCAACCACCCCGCCGCCGCATAAAACAACAGAAAGGGAATGGTAAACAATATCGTAATCAGGCCCGGCAACCCGGTGTGATGATGGCTGAGGGCGAGCAGGCTTACCGCCTGCTTGTTGAAGTTGTCGTTAAAATTACCCAGCGTATAGGCAACGGCCATGGCAATGAAAAACATCCGTCCGCGACGAATCTGATCTGCCAAGGTGGGTGCTGGCGCGGCCGCCGGAGCTGACACGGGCTCCACAACTCTTGCAGGCTCCGCCATGATGCATGTCCTAACCACTGATATCCGGCGAAGTTCCGCCGCCGGCCTGAGCTGAACTTAAGGGGATGATCCCTGATACGTCACCTTCAGCTATTCCGCCGATTATAGTTGCTTATACGCATCTGGCCACGAAAAGTTGCCGATGGGCGGGCATTGCATCCGTCCCACTTTCAGGCGATGGTGCAGAGTCCCGCAGGCGTCGCTTGCGACATTTCTGTTGCCCGGATGGATTCTCAGCATTGGAACCCGGTAATTACTGCCCTTCGGCCTCCGCTTTTTTACCATCCCCTTCATCCTCTTTAGTCATGCCCATCGTCAACGCCGTCAAACCGGCGATACCCCCAAGTTGCATGGATTCCAATGCGGTGCTTGGAACAATGACGATCTTGGCATTCTGCTTCAAACCCTCATACAGCATGTTCATGGCCCGTAAATGAAAAGCGACCGGATTGTGCTGATACGTTTTCGCCGCCTCAAAAAATTTCTCCGCTATCTGTCGCTCTGAATCTCCCAAAATCACGCGGGCCTGCCGCTCTCTTTCCGCCTGGGCCTGCATCGACATCGCATTCTCAAGAGCCTGGGGAATTAACACATCCTTGACCTCCACCGAGATAATACCGATACCCCAGGGGTCGGCACGTTCGCTGAGAATTTTCTGCAGCAGGCCGCTGATTTTATCCCGGCCCTCAAGCATGTCGGAAAGCATCGTTTTGCCGATCACGTCACGCAGGGCTGTTTGCGAAGCCCAATTTATGGCGAGTCGATAGTCGGCCACATCGAGGGCCGCTTTCTTCGGGTCCACGACCTTCCAATAAAGCACGGCATCCACATCCACGGGCACGGTGTCCTTGGTGAGCGTCTTTTCCGCCTTGAATCCGGTCGTGATGACACGGGTGTCGATCCAATAGGGAATTGCATCAACAATCGGTATGATGCAAAATAACCCCGGTCCCTTAAGGGCGTGGAATTTACCCAGCCGCAATACCAGCACTTTATCCCACTGTTCCGAAACCTTGACGGCGATGGAAACAATGATGGCAATCGCAACCGCAATAATTGCTATGCATACGCTTCCTGTGCGGGCGTTGAAATGGTAGGCGACGAATGCCGCTCCCCCACCCATGCCGAGAATAACAAAAAAAAATCAACGTGGCGAAAGAATTGTTTGACTTCATTTGATAAATCCTTCATAACGATTACTTACGGTCGCGGGCGGGCATCAGGACAAATGGCACCATTCGGAATCATTAACGGGCCGTCCCAGCGACATCACGCTTTGCAGGCGCCGTCAGGGACAAAATCGTTCGCGACCCGATTCGGAGTGGCGTGTGCAAAGCTGGCGCCTGGAGCAACTCTGGAGCGCCGCCGACTGGACTATCAGAACAGCCGAGGGAGGCTGGTGGGCAGCCATAGAAAAAGATCGGCTTATCATCGGCAACCATCAACGCGGAAGTCCGGTAGACGAGGCTTGCCGAGGATGCTCGCGCAGGCGACGGGTGGTCAATGAGAGGCCGATCAATCCGAAGCCCAGAATAGCGAGTGTCAAGGCGCTGGGTTCGGGTACCGCATTGTCGATGACGTTGCCATCGAGAGTTACCGCGCCGGTACTTGCCAGCGCACTGCCGTCGATGATATTGGCACCGGTATCCAGCGTGATGCTGTCGAGGGCAAGAATATGTCCTTCAAACAAGCTGCCGGTACCCAGCGTTGCGGAACTGCCGACCTGCCAGAATATGTTGGGATCCTGACCGCCGTTGCTCATTTTTATGTCGGTACCGCTGCCGGTAATAAGTGTGGTACCTATCTGAAAAACAAACTGTGCATTCGGATTGCCTTCGTCATTGAGGGTCAACGTCCCCGCGGACAGCGCCGCCGACGAGGAGAATGCGTACACCCCCGGTGTGAGTGTCTGGCCACCCAAATCCTGACCCGAAAGATTCGTGGCGTTCGTCAGCGCTGCCGCAGCGTTGTAGGCACTGGTCAGTGCGGTTTGCGCTTGGGCGGCCACGGCATCCCCCACGTGGACGCTGAATGGAGGCGCGATGGTCATCGTTGAAAGACCTGTAATAGAAGTACCCGGGCTCACACCCACGTTTCCGCCACCGATGGTGGTGGTTCCGGTGTTGGTAACGGTAGATCCGGCCAGTACCGCAAAAGTTCCGGATGTGCCCAGCACGACTGCGGCTTTTGCCTCCAATGGGAGCAACGCTAACGCAATTGCGGCAAGTAGGATTGGTGCTTGATTCTTCACGGCAAAATTCTCCTGCAAAAAGGAATTGGATAAACGGCGGGAAAGTACAGCCAAATCGTCGGCCGCCCAGAAGTCCGTTATACGCGTAGTTGACACCGCCCCCCGCCCGCGCGGACCTGCGTATGTACTTGGATTGCAAAACTGGTGCCATCGCCGGTAATCGCCGGAGTTTCCCCGGCCGTCTCCGGGCTAAATCGGATTAGGGGCAATAGCTGCACGCTAAAGCATGTGGATTATCAGAATTCGTTACCTATGGTTCGTCGGCCGCCGATCGGCTCCTGGCCCGAAATAACCCTATTTACAGATCAATGACGAAACCGCACGTGGCCAATTCGTCTGGCAGGTCAAATTGCCCCGGACATAATGCCTGATGGGTGTGGTCTCTCAGAAAGAAGCTCCCCCGTCGCTGCTCAAGGCAGCCGGTTCGAAAAAGCTTGCCATCGCTGGCGTCAGGCTTTCGATTCCGTGCGCAGCAACACCAACGGCGGGGATGTGCTCTCACTGAGTTTTCGTTGCAGGGTTCGCACACTGATTCCAATGGCTTGCGCCGCTTTGGTTTTGTTATTGCCGAAACGCGACATCGCCTTTTCAATGGTTCTCTTCTCAAGTTGATCCAATGTCAGCAGCGGGCCGTCAACGTCGGTCGCACGGCGATCGTGACGCGGTGGTGTAGCGCTATGCGAAAATTTCGGATCACTGCCGGGCGGGATGCTGTGTACCGATTCCGACGGGGACTGGCCGGTGGTACGAAAGACCTCCGGAAGATCGCCCAGGCTGATGACGGTCTTATCGCGGTCGGCGAGGACGATGATCTGCTCGATGACATTGAGCAATTGCCGGATATTCCCCGGCCATGGGTAGTGTTGCAGCGCATCGAGCGCGTCGGCTGAAATGGAATCAACGGCCCAATTATTCTGTTCATTGATGCGGTGAATAAATGCCGCCACGAGCAACGGTATATCTTCTGCACGTTCTCGAAGCGGCGGCATGATAATGTTGATAATGTTCAGCCGGTAAAAAAGATCCTCCCTGAACTCGCGGCTGTTGACCATCGCGGGAAGGTCGCGGCTCGTGGCGACAATCACGCGGGTATCGACCTTGACCTCACGTTGGCCGCCCAGTGGCGTCACGACGCGATTTTCCAGAATCCGCAGGAGCTTTGCCTGAACCGGCAGGGCGCAATCTCCAATTTCATCAATAAACAAGGTTCCGTTATGAGCCGCCTCGAATCTCCCGATCCGTTTATCCAAGGCACCGGTAAAAGCACCCTTGTCGTAACCGAAGAGTTCGCTTTCCACCAAAGCTTCAGGCATCGCAGCACAATTGATCGCGATGAAGGGGCCGTCCTTTCGGGCCGAGTGTCGGTGAATGGCCCGTGCCGCGAGATCCTTGCCGGTTCCAGATTCACCCGTTACCAAAACGGTGCTCTGGGCGGCACTGGACCGATGTATCCTCTGCATAATGCTCTTCATGATCGGCGTGGCACCGATGAGACCATCACTGGTGCCGTCGGCGGGGAAGGCGATATCTTTTATCTTCTGATCTTGTTGGCAGGCGTGGACCAACTGCATGAGCTTTTGAAGAAGGTGTTTGGCCTCGGTAATGGTCTCAATTCCGTCCTTGTCGCCAAGCCGGCCCGTGCTGACCATTTCAAGAAGCGACATGACGGACTGCGATTCCTTTATGACCGGCAGGGGCGTATCTGGAAAATGTTTCTTCCATTGCTTGACGATATCCAGTCGGGAGATATCTCCCGAGACCACCCCGGCCACCACGCAGTCAATCCCCTCCTGCACAAAATTCAACGCCTTCTCGACCGAATTAGTGGTTTTGACGTTATATCCGGCCTCCGTGAGAACTTGCTCGAGGGCAGATCGCTGTGTTGGATTGTCCTCGATTACCAGAATCTCGTATTGATCGGGGCTCATCATGTTGAGGTATCCTAAACGTTTGGCGCCGTTGGCACCACACATTACACCCATGCATCCATTCAGAGGTCAGGGTGAAAACCCAACCAATAAATTGACGCCGGATATAATCTGGAGTATACGGGTTTCTGTCATATGAAGCAATCTTGATCTTTCGCGGGCTGGCGTGCTTGGTGAATAATCTGGCCTGCAACACGCTCCACCGTGCTCTGCGGCAACGAAGATGCGCGACGGGTCGAAAACCTCCGCCGGGGAGCCACTTCAGATAACGGAAAATATTCTTTGGCATGAGTTTTTGCTTTCACCAATCGGAGGCGGGATGGATATATCACATAATTGCGATATTCTCTCGCACGGGCGGCACCAGGAAAAAAAGGGCAAGCTGCCCCGGTTTGTGGATTCCTGCGCTGTTGGAGCAGAAATCGACCGTAGGCAGCTTGCCGAATGCTGTTTGCCGGCGCGTCGCCTGAAATCGACCGACGCCGCTTTAGCGGACGGGTTTGAATAGCGGCTTGAGCTTAATGGTCTTCCATGTACCGTGTTCGTCTACTTTTATCTGCACGGGCATCAGCACATGATCGCTGGTGTTACATTTTCCCATTACCCGGATGATCATGCCGACATAAGGTGCCAGAGGTCTTGGGTTTGCATCAAGGGTCCAAACGTGGCCATGCACCAGAATACCGGCCGGTGCGCCGGACAGCAGGCATTTTTTTCCGCAGGTTCGACCGTGGGAACGGCCTTTGAGTCCTGCAGCGGAATAACAGTTAAGGTCCAGCAACTGGCCCTTGACGGTCACTGTTTTGAGCGACGCGAAGGCCCCGGAAGACGCGATGCCGACCGTCACTGCCGACAGAAAACTTGAAATGATAATGCGGTTCATTTGACAACTCCATGAAGAAAACAACAGCTTTATACGGCAGAAGGACGAACGTCCAAGGCAATACCATAAAGCTCATTAAATTGGGGTGATCGACCGCCGCAGTCGGCTGTCCCACCCGGGAGGGCGGGGCAGTCGATGCTGATGGGTGCGGCGAACGAGGGCGGCGTCTGGTTATCTCCTGCTCATGCCGGTAACCAAAATATCTGTCTGACCTCGCACCCATCGCCCCGGATTGGTTTCGGCATACGCTTCGACGACATATCCGCCCGGTCGTGCCGCTACGAATTTGGCGTATCGGTTCCCCCGGGAACGGTCCGGAGTGATCGTGGCCGAAGACGGCGTTACCTTCCACCTGAGAATAATGTTGGTGAGGTTTGCCGTCCTGGCGTGAATCCAAACCGTCCTGCCTTCCACAACGCTCTTTTGCGTCGCGCGGATGCTGATCGTCGGCGACTTGGCTCCCGAATGATAGGACTGCGAACACCCAGCGACGACCGAAGCCATTGCGACAGCGATTGATGAGGCCGACCAAAAGTGACATCGTTCTACTTTCACGTGCGGATTCCGGGAACATGACCCATCGCCTTTTATGAACATAATATTGATGCGGGGTTCGCCATCCTGTCAACGCAAAGGTGGCTTATGAACGCGAGACCGCCACCGCGTGAACCAGACTTCCGCAACCGCTTTCAGGGAAGCGAGGCAGGTTGATTTACCGCGGAATCACACCCATGACAAGCAGCACGATGACGATGACCAGCAGGAAAAACATCCCGCCGGTCGGACCGTAACCCCACTTGTTGCTGTACCCCCAAGTAGGCAGACTTGCGAGCAGCAGAATAACCAGTAGTGCAATGATGATCAGGCCCATGGTATTAAACTCCTTATCAGCGGCATCCTTCCGGGCCGGGCGGCCGCTTTTCGATGGTTGCACCGGCGTTAATTGAGGCAGCATGAGCTGAATTCAGCAGGAAGCCTCGATGGCTATAGTTGCAATTGCCGTGCCAGGCCGATATTTCTGTCATTCGCCGTTTTCCGGTAATAGACGCCGATTTAGCGATATTATTTTGTCAGTTTGTCCGGGCCGTTGTGTCTTGTGCGGGCCATAATGGCGCCGGGCACCTTTGGGGCAGAGCCTGGGGTGCCTGTGAGTCGGGCCGTTTGCAGCAGAAGCGGGTTTGTCCCGGCGAGAGCACACGTTGCGAAAGTCAATAATTGTCAATTATAGCCATCCGGGCACCGGATCGGTGCCTACAATATGAATCGTGCGCGTATTGATATCGCACGACATGTCGCGCGATTAATGGTGCCTGCCCTGTCGGCAGTGCGCGAAACGGATCGCTCCGATGCCCTTCAGGTCCGGGCAACCACCAGCCTGAGCCAAATTATTACGGGCCTCCGCGGATGACCCATTTCTCATGACAGGCGGCCCATGTTGTCCGGAAAAAGGGGTGTTTATCGTGATTAATAAGACCATTGTTCTACTTGTTGTGCCGCCGGTGGTGACGCCGGATCAAGGCACCCAATCCTCGATCTCCATGGGGAGCGCCCGCGATTTTGCTGTTCTCGCCGGCAGTTCGGTTGTCAACACGGGCACCACCGTCGTACACGGCGGTGATGTAGGCACCAGCCCGGGCGATGATGTCAGTGGTTTTCCGCCCGGTGTGGTGAGCTCTCCCCACCGCATCCGCGGTGACGATGCTACCACGCAGAAGGCTCAATCAGATCTGATGACAGCCTACAGGATCGCATTGGCCATGGTCTCCACACATGACCTGAGCGGCCAGAACCTCGGTGGACTGACCATCCTTCCGGGGGTGTATAATTTCTCCTCCGCCGCCGAACTCAACGGCACCCTGACGCTCAATAATCAGGGTGATCCCCGTGCGCGATTTATTTTCAAAATAGGAACGACGCTGACAACCGGAGCGAATTCGGCGATCATTACGATCGGTGGTGGGCCCGCCTCAGAGGCGAGGCGCGATGTGACGTGGCTGGTGGGTGGTTCGGCCACATTGGGACAGGACAGTACCTTTGAGGGTGATATTCTTGCATCTACGGGCATTACGATGCAGGCCGATGCGTCCATCAGCGATGGATGCGCTTTGACTCAACATGGGCAGGTTACGCTTGATTCTAATAAAATCAGCAGGGGTTAACTCTGCTGCATCGAGGTCATCCAATGCCGTCCCGGCCGGACGATTCGCCGGAAATATGCAGCGTCTTGCGGACTTCGGCCGTGTCAGCGGACCGCGGCGCCTCTTTCCAACCCGAGGATTCGCGCGACTCAACATCGCTCCAGAACTGATAACCAGTGCCGGCGGCCTTTGCCGCATACATGGCGGCATCGGCATGCCGACACAGAGCGTCGGGGCTCGTTCCAGCCAGCGGGTAAAGGGCGATGCCGATGCTCAGTTTCAGTTTTGCACGCAAGCCCGTCTGACCGGCGGCACCCGCAGCGCGGGTGATCATGCATTTTGCGATCTTGGCAATGACGGCCTCATCCTTGGCTTCCATTAGCAGGCATTGGAATTCATCTCCGCCGACGCGGGCGACAGTGTCCTCCTCTCGCAGAGAAGCTTGGAGGCGCCACCCGACCAGATTCAGCACTTTGTCGCCCATGTCATGGCCATGCACATCGTTAATACTTTTAAAGGCATCAATGTCAATAAGCATTACCGCAAATCGCCGTTCATGGCGCCTCGCCTGTACGCAGGCTTTCTGGAGCCGATCTTTGAAGAGCGCTCGATTGGGCAGCCCGGTCAGGTCGTCATGCAACGCCCTTTGCAGGTGTTTATCGCATAGAGTTTCGCTGAGGGACAATTTGCGTTCCAGCGTCCGGCGTTTGACTATTTCCGCCAGCAAGGCGGTCTGAACTAAACTTAAATCATCGAGACATTTGAGAAGCATATCGTCAATGCGCCGGCCCCAGATGATCGCCTCACGCACGCCTTCCTGCGAGTCGCACTCCCTGAGTTTATCCTTAAATGCCTCATTGATGGCCGACACTTCACGGGCACGAGCCTCTGTGCGTGTTCTGATCTGCTCGTAGAGCTCAAATGATTCCGTTAATGTTGAATTATTGCCAAGCTGCTGCGGCACTGTATCGGACATATATGCTTCCCGTGTGTATGCAATCCGGGCGGATTAATCGGCGCTCGGACGACATTTCACCACCCGAACCTTTTCTCACGCAATCCCCGTGCCGTACAGAAAATAGCTGACAATTCCGCGGTGGTGGTGCGTATCGAAGGGAGAATATGGGCTTCGTCGGACAAAACGCCCGCGTCAATTTGTCCACCGTGGCCTAAATGCCGTCCAGTTGGTGCCGATCCTCCTCCTCCCCATCGGGAAAAATAACGGGCGTATAGATGATAAAATATCTGAGGTAATTTCGACCGCGTCGGTTCACTTCAGTAAGTATTTCGGATTGCCTGGCGGGAATTAGCGAATAAAGAATCATCGAGCGCTGAGGCTTAGAAATCGCGGGTTTAAGGGCGGTTCAGATGATGTGAGCCGCAGCTGGCGCGACACTGATGTGCGTCAAAATATCGACATCAGGCTGTGGAGGTAGGATCGGGCGTCTATTCCCTAAGCCCGCAAAAAGTCCTCAGCCGACAGGGCAATATTCGTCGCGTGGTACACCCTTTGCATATGAAGCGGATGGCACGCGTCTCTTTATGGATTTAATCTGTGGGACGCTGGGCTGGGTTAATCTCAAATTTTCAGGAGTTGTCTTGTGAATAATCGTAATGAAACCGAAGAAATAAAAAAGTCGAAAGACGATGCGAACTGTGACGCTATTACCGGCGAGCCCGGTTCACACCCCGTCGGGACCGGTGTTGGAGCCGTGGCTGGTGGCGTGGTGGGAGGCGTGGCTGTTGGCGCCACGGTCGGGACAGTTGCCGGACCGGTGGGAACGGTCGTCGGCGGAGTGACCGGCGCCGTTGTCGGCGGGTTGGTCGGTGGCTTGGCGGGTAAAGCCGTTGCCGAGAAAATTGATCCGACGGTAGAGCATGGTTACTGGCGTTCAGTTTTTGAGACACGGCCGTACGTAAAAAAGGGAACCGGTTACGAGCAGTACGGACCAGCCTACCAATATGGCTGGGAATCTCGCACAGGTAACGTTGAAGGTACATTCGAGGAACATGAATCGAAACTCGCCCAAGATTGGAATTCCCGCCACGGGACTTCGACATTGGCTTGGGAACATGCCAAGCCAGCCGTTAAGGATTCCTGGCAGCGAGCTGGTGAACGGAAAGTCAAATCCGAAAAACATTAAATTGGTTATGGGGTATCTCAGCTGGAGATCACGACCGAGTGGAGAGGCGAGCGATGGGGTCGTTCACGCCTAATAAGCTGAACACCCCATTTTTTTTCCTTTTTTAGCGGCCCCGGTATTTCCCTCGGACGCAGGGTGGCAAGGTGCGGCCGATAGGGTCCATTTAACTGCATGGTGCGCCTCACCCCGCATCTCTTCATGGTTCCGGCCCGCCGGGGGACATTCAAGCCTCACACGGTTTAGCCGCCGCGACTCGCCGCAGAAATAGAGCGCTGTGGCGGCGCGCGTCAAGTCCGTCGGCGGCGGGGCAGCAGTGAGAGCCCCGCCAAGGCGGCCAGAGTGATGGCCCCATCGGCGGGTTCGGGCGTTGCCGCAGCCGATTGCAGATATTCAACAGGGAAAAATCCGGGGGTCACCAGGCCGTAATAGGAGTTCATCGTCAGCGGCACGGCGCCATCCGCGGTGGCGTAGAGCGTGCCGGAGTCAATGAGTGATGTCGGGGCCAGAAAAGCGTAGACATCATTTCCGGGCAGGACAATATTGCTGTCGGTTTGGACGTTGATGGTGCCGCCGGCCGTGGAGAGGACCTGCTGCATGAGAGCGGCCTCGTAGGTAGTGGAAGTGGAACTGATGCCGATTTTCAGGTTGTTGATCGACGAACCGCTCAGGTTGACAACGAACACCCATTGGTAACCGGGAAAGACATCCGAATAGCCGGGCAAACCGCTGCTGCCCAGCAGGACAGCGGCCAGGGAATGGAAGGGTGCGTTGACGGCAAGCGTGTAAAGTGCGGGGTTATTTGCCTGCAGATTGGCGAGGATGCCGTACGGGGCTGCGACACCGCCAGCCAAGTCGGGGATATTGGGCGTCGCGGTGCCGCTGATATAGGGGTTATTGCCGACCGGTCCGGCGCTGTAGATGGGAGGCCCGCCGAAAACATTTTTGATGGGAGCGATCTGGCTGTTGGTGGCGATGAAGAATTTACCGTTGGTGGAAGCATCCCCTCCGCCAAGCGTATTAAATGCGCCGTTGGATGCATTGACCGACGAGCCGGCCAGGACGATGGTGCCCCCGGCCCCGGCGCCGCCCGCCCCTCCGGCTCCGCCCCCGCCACCCGCTCCGCCGAAGCCGCCATTCCCACCGTACCCACCCTGACCGCCAGCGGCCGAATTACTGCCACTTGCCGCAGCATTGCCCAGTTGTCCGGGCAGCCCCATGCCGATCGGCCCGGCATATGATCCGCCCGCACCAGCGGTGCCGGATTTACCAGCTGATCCCGTTGAGTAAACCGATCCGTTGACGGTGAGGCGACCGGCTGCGAAGAGTTCAATGGCGCCGCCACCGCCTCCGCCGTTGCCGCCCGATCCACCTGCTCCACCGCCTCCGCCAGAGCCGCCCAAGCCGCCTGCGCCACCATTACCGCCGGAGCCGCCGCCACCGAAGATGGATCCCGCTCCGCCACCGCCACCACCTCCCCCTCCGCCAACTCCGCCGGTGCCGCCTCCACCACCCCCTTGGCCGCCGCCACCACCGGCCCCACCAGCTCCGCCCGTCAGCAAGGTGAAGGAGGCAGGATTAACTCCATTGGCCCCAGAACCACCGTCGCCGCCGTTAATGCCGTTACCGCCATTAGCGCCATTGTTCCCGTTCTTGCCAAATTGACCCGGATTTAACGTAAACCCTGCAGAGCCTCCTGCCCCGCCTTGCCCGGCTTGGCCGTTGACACCAGGCAGTCCGCCCTGACCGAACCCTCCGCCACTGGCCCCGCCCGGCGCTGTGACCGTGGCACCAAACGGCGCCGAGCCTGCCGAACCCGCGGTACCCGCAGCACCGTTCGAGCCTCCGGTTCCATCGAATCCGGCCCCGCTTTGGCCCGGCTGGCCGCCGCTACCGGAGGAATATGATCCGCCTCCCGCCCCGCCGAAGCCGCCATTTAATGCCCCGACCGCAGCCAGCGGTCCGACAAGAGGCGGACTGCCTCCAGTGCCCCCGGAACCACCGCTACCCCCGACGCCACCAGCCCCGCCGCCCGGCCCGGCATACGTGCCACTGGCGGAAAGATTGATGGTGACGCCCAATGCGACAGACATATCGTTATAGGACGAAATTACAATGGGCCTGGAGCCGGTGACGTTGATCACATCCCCGGCATTAAACGACACGTTCCCACTGAATGCGAACACCTCCCCATCAGGCGTAGTGCCCGACGTCATCACGCCCCCGGTCGCCGTACCGCCCGTGGTAGTCATCACGCCGGTGTTGGTATTAAAGGTATAGACGGTAGCCGAAGAAGTGTGAACGCCCATGGCCACGACTGCCGCAGCAGCCGCGAGCCCAACAACCCCACGACATTTCATGAAAATTCCTCCCAAGGGTGCACGAGTTAAAGTTCCCACGGTGGTGCGTCCGGGCCCCAGGCGATGCGGACAAACATTAAATATAATCTGCGGATACGTCGACCGCAAATTTTACTTGAAAAAATATGGCGGCGGTCGCCCATTTTTCTCATCCCCGGGCGTCTTCCGCAGTGGATGTCGCCCCTTCCCCGACGCTGTGCGCTGTGAAGGCGGCGGTTAAAAAATGCAAAAAATCGCCATATTGGCCGCAAAAAAACGCCCGGAACGCCACAGGCTGCGTAGGCTCCGCGAATAAACTATAATGCGCTGTTGAGAGGTGAAACTGGGTTTAGGTTTGGTTACATGGACGAAACAGTCAAAAAACAGTTACCCTGCGAGACGACGGCAGAGCCGGAATTTCCGCCCGCTGCCTTCGAATTTGTCCAGCGCGGCCTGGCGTACACCGTCATGAATGTCCACCCGAATTACGAGTCGCTGGATCAGGATTCGCGTCATGTCAGCGGCCAGCAATTGGCCCATGGGCTGAAAGCCTACGCCATCAAACGCTACGGACATCTGGCGCCGGCCGTACTGGCCCATTGGGGTGTACATTGCACCCGAGATTTCGGCCGTATTGTCTACGCGATGATCGCGCATGGCGTCCTGCACAAAACGCCGACTGACTCGCTCGACGATTTCAACGATGTTTTTGATTTTGAAACGGCGTTTCGGCCGCCAGAGCGTCCCAAGCCCAAGCCCGTCGCCATTTTTAAGCTGCAAGGTGAATAAAACCTGCGACGCTTTGCCCCGGCGGGGCACGGCGAAAAGCGGCTGGCGGCACCGTCTGCCACGGTGCACCCGATCGGGCGAGAAATTCTCCTGCCGCCTTGCTACCATCAGGCCACGGGGAACGCCATTGGGGGCCGTGGATGCAGAGGACGTTTATTTCTCACAGGGCGGTGAATCCATCTCATGTCGGCAAGTGAAACGGCCAAAGCGACGCATCTTCAATCCGTTTCCCCGCTATGGGAATGGCTCCCTCCGCGGACGCGCCTGGTCCTGCAGGATGCCACCCAATATGCCGATGGGCAATCCAGTGTCGAACCTCATCATCTCCTGCTTGCCCTGCTCCGATCATCCCGCAGCGGTGCCCAATACCTGCTAAAGCGGAGTGGGGCGGATATAAAGGCGTTGCAGGACCGGGTGGCGGAATTTGCCCGGAGTGAGGCGCGTTCTGCCGACGACATTTATTATTCCGCAGCGCTGATGCAATTGCTGGTTCAGGCCCGTTTGCTCTCCGAATCGCTCGGGCGGTCGTACATTTCCACCTCGCATCTGCTGATGGCTCTCGCGGCAAGCGATCTGCCCGTCGGCCAATTGATGCGCGATCATGGCCTGACGCCGGCGCGGCTTAAGGCGTGCTGGCGAAAATGGCAACGCGAATCCAATCTGCGTCGCCGTTGGGCGCTGGGGCTGGAGGCGGCCAGCGTGTTTCGCCCGGTGATGCCGCGGATTCCGTCATTTAAGACCACCGCCTCACTGGCCGGTATCCCATGGAAAATTCTGGCCCGGAAAAGCCTGCTGCACCCTGGCTATCGCACCGATCCGTTCCGCATGTATGGTTATCTGCGGCGGGAAAGGCCTTTTGCACTTGATCCGCTGCTGCCGGCGTTTGTCGCGGTGAATTACAAAGATGTGCAGTCGATTATCAGGGACGCTCGTTTCGGCCGGGCTCCGTTCATCTCCGACGGATTTCCCGCCGCCGTGCGCCGTCAGCTTGGAGCACCGGAAAGTCACCGTGGTCTGCCGGCCATGATGCTCTTTGCCGATCCCCCGCGCCATACACGGATTCGCTCGGCATTCATGCGGGTATTTAACTCTGTGTCCATGGAACTCATCCGCAGTCGCCTGGTGATGACGATTCATCAATTGCTCGATCGCATGGCCGCAATGGAGCGGTTTGATGTCATCGAAGAATTTTCCGGGCCGCTTCCCACGATGGTCATCACCGGCATGATGGGATTGCCGCAGGACGATGCACCCAAATTGGCGGCATGGTCGGACCGCATGGTACCGGCCATCGGAATTCACTCTTCGCTGGACGATCTGACTCGCGCCGACGCCGCCTACGCCGAATTCAGCGATTATCTGCAGCAGAAGCTCTCTGATAACCCGAAGGAGGGGATGCTCGGGGCACTTCTGGACGGCGATGCCGCGGAACTGCCGCAGGAGGAATTCATCGCCAACTGCATGCTGCTGCTGATGGCCGGGCATGAAACCACCACCAGTCTGATCACCAATGGAATATTATTGCTGTTGCACCATCCGGATCAGCGGGCCGCCGCTCTGAGAGATGAAAAATCGATGGCGGGCGCCGTGGAGGAGATTCTGCGGTTTGAAAGCCCCGTGCAGTGGACGGGCCGCGTCGCCATGACGGATGTCACGTTGAACGGCTGTACCATTTATCGCGGAGACCTCGTGCTGGCGGGGATCGGGGCGGCCAACCGGGACCCGTCGGTATTCGACGAGCCGGAGCGCTTTAACGTGGAGCGCACAGAAAACCGCCACATCGCCTTCGGTTTCGGCATTCACTACTGCCTGGGAGCCATGTTGGCCAAACTCGAAGCCCAGATGGCGTTGACCGAATTTTTTCACCGATTTCCCCATGCGGCGCTTGCTCAAAAGTCGCTTCGTTGGCGGCCCGGACTGGTGCTCCGCTGCCCCGAGAAATTAATCGTACGCACCACGTAACGCACCGAATTTCCCGCCATGCGGGCAATGACCGACCGACAGGCGAGCCTCGGCCGAAACCGTAAGGTGGGGTGGCGATAGCCCACGACCGAACAATGGCGGGCCCTCGAAATTTCAGCTATGTTCGCAAACACTTGAACCAAAGGAGAAACAATTTCAGCGAGCCATGATATCTCCGTTATGCCACCTTAACTCCGCTACATTGCATCCCGATCCTGTTTGCGACTTGCTACCACACCGGGGGTCCCTGTGCCTTGCGGGTGGCAGGAATCGGTGGCGTCCGCCTGTCGGAGGTTTTCGGCGTGGAGCAATTGGTGATTTTCGCCGATAATCTACGCAGGGCCCGGTCGGTCGGGCGCTGTGCGCCAGAGTGTCGGCGGCGGCGCAGGCGGCCGGTGGCACGATGGAAGCGACGACCTTGAAAATCATTCTGGTGAATCAGACGTTTTATCCCGATCTGGCCTCCACCGCCCAACACAGCTTTGATCTTTGCCGTTATCTCAGCCGACAGGGGCATCAGGTAACCGTCGTTACCTCTCGCAGCCTCTACGGCGAAGCCGGTGCCAAACTCCCGAGTCGCGAGACCGTCGAGGGGATCGATATCCACCGCGTGGGGCTGAGTTTATTTGGTAAAAAATCGATTGCCCTTCGCCTTATTGATTTCGGCCTCTTTTATGTTCTGGCCCTTCTGCGCGTCATCACATTGCCTCGTGCCGATGTCATCATCGCGTTGACAACTCCCCCGTTCATTGCGACGGTCGGCTATCTCCGCAAGCTGCTGCGCGGCACGAAATTTGTTTACTGGGTGATGGATCTCTACCCCGATACGCCCATCGCCTGCGGCATGATGCGGGGCGATTCACTGCTGGCCAAGGCTCTTGGCGCGGTTAATAATTTCACCCTGCGGCATGCGGACTGCAATGTTCTGCTCGGCCGCTGCATGGAAAATCTGGTCATGGCCAAAGGGGCGCCGGCGCAGCGCTGTGCTGTGATTCCCGTCTGGAATGTGGCGGAAGAAACACAGGTCAAATCCCCGGAACAGAGCACTTATCGGAAAGAATGGCAGCTTGAAGGCAAATTCGTGGTCATGTACTCCGGCAATCTTGGCATCGGCCACGATGCCAAAACGCTTTATCTTGCGGCCGAAATGCTGCACGACCATCCGGATATCCGATTTGTGTTTGTCGGCGGGGGAAAGCGGGCCGAAGAACTCAAAGCCTACGTGCAGGATAAAAAACTCGACAATGTCCTCATCAAACCTTACCAGCCGCGAGCGAAACTCTCCGACCTGCTCGCCTTGGGCAATGTTCACATGATCAGTCTGCTGGAACGGGCCACCGGAGTGATGCTCCCTTCCAAAGTTTACGGCATCATGGGCGCGGGGCGGCCAGCTATTTTTGTCGGCAGTCCGCGTTCGGAAGTGGCCATGGTATTAACTGAAAACAAGTGTGGCTTTGTAGTTAAAAACGATGATGTGGACGGACTGGCCGAACTGATAAAATCGCTTCCACATGATCCGAACTTGGAACTCATGGGACGCCGCGGTCAGGCCGCCAACGAGCGGCTTTATAAGGATACGCGCTGTCTGGAAGCGTGGAATGCCATGCTGCAGAAACTCGTCCAGCCGCCGCTCGATCCGAAACTTCGCGCTGAGCAAACGGAAAAACCGGCTCCCGAATCGGATGTGGTAAGTTGATGGACGCGGCAGACGGAATTTCCGTCGCTCAAACTCGACTGGGATTTTTACGGCGGGCGGAAAAAAAGTCTTTCAGCAGGCGACCGGCCTCCTGCGCCTGAACACCTTCCAATATATGCGGCCGATGATTGAATCGCCCGTCAGCCGGGAGGTTGTAGAGCGACCCGACAGCTCCCGCTTTGGGGTCCCGGCACCCGAAGATAATCCGTCTTATGCGGGCGTTGATGAGCGCGCCGGCACACATGGGACACGGTTCAAGGGTCACGTATAGATCACAATCGATTAATTGCCAATTGCCGAGTTTTTCGCCCGCTGCGCGTAAGGCGAGTATTTCCGCATGAGCCGTCGGATCATGCAATGATTCCCTCTGGTTATGAGACGTAGATACAACTGCAGGTTCTGCGCCAGCGGAAAAGCGCACGATAACAGCGCCCACGGGCACCTCGCCAATCGACGCGGCGTGTTGTGCCTCTTCCAAAGCCAAATTCATGAAATACCGGTCAAGTTGTGTCGGCTCGGATGCCTCGGCGTGGCGTTTATGTACGGGTGTCGCCGCATCAGTCGATGCGGTCTTGGTCATTTTCATAGGGAAATACCTTACCCGCTACACCACAAAGATGCTTGCCTAACGCCTGTATTATCACCTAAACTACTGTAACGGTCGGCAAACATAAAAGTTGCAGACGGTGGTAAAAGAGAAGGTATGGGCAGCAATGCCCGATAATGAGGTATTTCCATTGGACGATTTCGGCCGTTTAACTCCGTCAGACTCACAGGTGTGGATCGATTTTGACGGCACGATCTCGAAACGGGATGTGCTCGATGATTTGATTCGTCAATTCGCCAGAAACGATTCGTGGCGTCTGATTGAAGAACGCTGGGCAGCCGGATTGATCGGTTCGTACGACTGTCTTCGTGAAGAATTCGCTCTTTTGCGGGTGGCCACACCGGAACTCACTGACTTTGTACGCCGTATACCGATTGACCCCGGCTTTGGCCCGCTGCTACAGTTGCTGCGAACGCGGCATGTTCCCGTCGCCATCCTCAGCGATGGCGTGGAGCGGTTTATTCGCTTGATTCTGGCGGAAAACG
>DAHWIP010000019.1:0-13800 GCA_027344975.1 Phycisphaerae bacterium | reverse complement strand
GGTGTGCCTTATTCCGAGCAGAAACTGCTGGCCATGGATCAGGTCACCGGCGGAACGCCCTACGGTGCTACCACCCTCGCCGGCGCAAAGGGTGACCGCAGTCCCAGCGAGAATGAATTGGCCATTGCCCGCTTCCAAGGGAAGCATGTAGCGCAGATTACGGCCAAACTGGCGGCAAAATAAAGCGGAGAACGGGTGGTGCCGTCGGTGGACCGTCAGCTCGCCTCGATGGATCGGCGGATTTCCGGATTCAGCCATATCTTGGACCACGCCGGTGTGATGCCGATCATATCGAGCACGATCAGATAGGTGATCGGATCGTGCAGAATCTCGAGGGATGCGCCCGGTTGCAGCAATTCTTCCGTTTTGATTCCCTCCCCCCGCTTGGCGAGCTCCGTAAGAATCTGCGCCGCCGGCGCCGGGTTGAACTCTTTGATGGACCGGTACACCCGCAACTGAATGGCCGCCCGCGCCAGAATTCGGGCCCAATAAACTGGCAGGCGCATGAGAATTCCCACCGGGGCATCATCATGGAGCAGGTCGAGTCCTATCGGAACGTAAAAAAAGGGGACCATCTTTGGCTGCCGGATAATATCCGCCGGCGGTTTATGCTGAGCGCCTTGATAAAGAAACAACCCCGTTTGATATTCCGACCGAAACGCCCACCCCACCATGCCCAGATAGATGCCATAGATCAGCAAAAGCAGAATCACCGCCAGTGCATCCCGCTGTGCGTGAGTTGTGGTGGCAATGACAAATACGACCAGCAGATAACCGAAACAGATCGCGATGACAAAACCGATCAGCGGCATGAGCAACATACCCACCGCACCAAAAACGGCGCGGGCGATAACGCCCCCGACCAATCTCCGACGTCGAAGAGCCATCCGCCGCAGCCAGAACTCAAGTTGTAATGGCGCCGAATTTTGCTCCATGCGAATCCCCTCGTCGATACGCTAAACGGGGTCGGGTGTAATGCCGCAATCCAGCAGGACCTGATCGACAATTTTTCGCTGATCGGTACCGAACCAAACGCGAGATCCGTCCGCCTTCATGTCCACCCAGCCGAGTTGCCGCAGATATGCCAGCGTCGGAATAACCGCATTGAGCAGGGTCTGATCCAGCGGCAAATCGTTTACCTCAACTCCGTGCTGATGTTTGGCCAGATGAATTAATATCTGCGCGGCCGCCATCATATTGGCCGTAGAAGAGAGCGTGGCAAGAGTCTGCTGCTGCGGATGGGCGCGGGCGACCATGCGCGGGCCGATGAAAAACGGCCTTACAAACCACATATCCTCGCTGATATCATCGCCTGCAAGGTTGAGGCCCAAGGCCGCAAAACTCTGCAGATCAATCTGAGCGTTATCCATGTAGAGAATTTTCTCGCCCCGGCTATCGGTCCGGACAATAATCGGCTGGGCATCCAACTGATTCTTCTCACGCAGATATAAAAGGGGCAGCATGATGGCCGCACCCACGATGAAAAAAAATATCCACCAGAGATGGACCCATCCAAGGGTGGCGGCTATGGAGTTCCAGATGAAATATAATACCGTTCCGAGAAAAATCGGTGCGATCAGGCTCAGCGCAAGGCCCAGATAGAACCGGACGCGCAGTTCACGGCGGCGTTTTTCCTGCCGCTGCTTGAGCAGGTCGATCACCTTATGAGTCGCCAGCCGCCATTTTTCTTCTGACATCTTGGGTATTGTCCACGCAAGATCAGAGCGGGTCAATTGCCGGGGTCGGCAGTCCAAGACGGTTTCAGGTGGATAAAAAGGATGACGGAAGGAGCCGCCGGGCCGCGGTCCGGCGGATATTCGCCGCCGATGTCGCGATACGGATCGTCAGCAGCAATAGTCGACGGCGCGGGCAAGCACCGAACGCAATTCCTGCCGGGGGACAATCCGATCCACGAATCCTTTTTCCTGCAGAAATTCCGCCCGCTGGAATCCTTCCGGCAGTTCCATGCGAATCGTATTGGCAATGGTGCGCGGACCCGCAAAGCCGATCATCGCACCGGGCTCGGCATAAATAATATCGCCGAGCATGGCGAAACTCGCCGTCACGCCGCCGGTCGTCGGATCGGTGAGCAAGCTGATATAAAGCAGACCTGCGGCTGCGTGGCGGGCCAGGGCTGCGGATGTCTTGGCCATCTGCATGAGACTCAGAGTGCTTTCCTGCATGCGGGCTCCGCCCGAACAGGAGACGATGATGAGAGGAAGCCGCGATTCAGTCGCCGTTTCAATGGCACGGGTAAGTTTTTCACCGACGACGGTTCCCATGGATCCGGCAAGGAACGAAAAATCCAATACCGCCAGCACCACACGCCGGCCTTTGATGTGCGCCAGACCGCTGATCAGGGCATCGCCGGCGCCGGTCGCCTCGCGGGCCTCGCGCAGTTGCTGGGCATAAGCTTTTTTCGCCTTGAAGTTCAGGGGATCGGAGGCCTTGAGCCCGGCATCCCGTTCCTCAAAACTGCCCGGGTCTGCAAGAATATCAATCCGCTGTCTTGCCGTAACGCGAAAATGGTGGCCGCAATAAGGACAGCAATGAAGGTGTTCCTCCATTTCCTTGCGGTACACCATCCGGGCACATCCGGGGCATCCCAGCCACAAGCCGGCGGGTACGTTTACATTTTTTCTTGTTGCGGTAAATCTCATTTTTGTATCGGGGATCACTTCTGTTAATTCAGCCATGAATGTCTTCGTCCTTATGCAAGCTCCGCATCATCCGTGAACACTTGATGATTCAACCATGATCGAACCAAAGCTGAGCTTGGTGGGTGGTTGGTGCACCCAGCCCCACGCTCCTTACCACCCACCGCCGCATGCCGATCCATATTACGCACAAGCAGCCGTGTGATCTGAAAGCAAGAGATATGATAAACTTTTGTAAAGGCAGTAGCAAGCCCTTTGTTTCGTCGGGTCTGAACTTAGAATAATCCGCCATAAATTAAACGTAACAGCATATAAAACATATACTTCCATACATATTCCAACGAACGCCTTACGGCACGATCGAGCTTGGCGGTGGCATGAAACTGACTCAGGCTCCCGACTGTCAGGCAGAGTTATAGGCCGCAAAGTGGAATGGTTATAAGACTTTGACCGGTCAATAACCCTGTGCCTAAGGCAGGCGCCGATGCCCAAAACGAGTATCAGCCGTAAATCCATCGCCTCGCTAAAGTGATCAATCCGAGATATAATGAAGAGGCACGGTATAGCAGGAGTTGCGGCCTTGAAATGGTCAGACGCAAAACTCGACGAATTGGCCCGCCAGTTGGCATACACTCCGGCGGTCAAACGTCGGCAGCAACTCGACGCCGCCCTCGAACTTCTCTCTGAAATTGACCCCGAAGAACAGTATCCGTGGGATTACATCCAGTACAAAATTACCGGCTACAAAGCACGCGAGGATTCGCACATTACGCTCTCCGGGCGTGGACTGCTGGCGGACCTGCCGAGCCTGATTGAATACATCTCATCCACCATCGACATTAAGGCATCAGATGCCAGCGAAAAGATTCTCACACTTGATGAAGTAACGACTGAATTCGGCGTGTCCAGCAAGACCATCCAGCGCTGGCGTCGGCAGGGTCTGCCGGCCATGCGGTATGTCTTTGCGGATGGGGTGCGGCGCGTCGGGTTTCGTCAATCTCAGGTGGCCACTTTCAGTCAACGCCATGCCCGACGACTGGCCGATGCCGCCCGGTACCGTCAGATACCGGAGATTGAAAAAGAGCAGATCATCGCCCGCGCCCGGCGGATGTCCACGAAGTGCCACTGCTGCCTGAAACTGATTTCCCGCCGCATTGCCCGGCGAACGGGAAGAAGCCCCGAAACGATCCGTGATATTATCCGGCGGCATGATGCCGAAAACCCCGCCGAGGCGATATTTACGGAATCTCCCGCCCGCCTCACTGATGCCGACCGACAGATCATTTCGGAATGTTTCCGGCGCGGCATATCGGTGGACTGCCTGGCCAAGCGGTATTGCCGCACCCCCGAAAGTATTGAAAAAATTGTATCGCAGCAGCGGGCCGACCGGATCAAGTCGATCCCCATCAAATTTGTTCACAACCCGCTCTTTGAGCATGCCGATGCGGATAAGATCATTCTCCGTGAATTGCCGGCCGAAGCGAGGCAGGCCGCCGCCAATGAACCGCTGGAGGAAGGTCAGCAGCAATATCTGCTCCGCCGGCCGGGAAATCTGCCCCCGTATCTTCAGGATGCCTTCCGCCAGCCGATCATGCCCCAGCCGCTGGTGATTGATGCCTTCCGCCGCATGAACTATCTGCGGTTCAAGGCATGGCGCCTGCAGTTGGATATCGACCCGCTCAACGCCGCCGAGGCTGATCTGGAGCGTGTTGAATCGCTGCTCGCGGAGGCGGAGAGCATCCGCAATCTTATCCTGCAGTCGCATCTGCGCATTGTGGTGCTGGTGGCGAGGAAACACTGCCAGAGTAATGAAAATTTACTTGAATTGATCTCCGATGGAAACCTCTGGCTGATGCGGGCCGCTGACTCGTATGACTTTTCGCGTAACGTCCGCTTCAGCACGTATCTCTCATACGCCCTGATGAAGAATTATGCCCATCGATTCGGAACTCCCACAACGGGGGCCAACCGCCTGCTCATTTCGCAGGATGACCTGCTGGACCAACTCGGCGCTCCGGCCCAGCAGAGCGTGCCCGATGCGGTCGATATGCTGCTGATGCAGGGTAAGCTGGTTGACGCCCTGGCTCAGCTGCCTCAGCGCGAGCGGACGCTTCTGGCCCTGCACTACGGGCTCGAGGCGGGTTCGCCGCCGGAAAGTCTTACCCAGATTGCCGAGCGATTCGGTGTTACCAAGGCCCGCGTGCGGCAGATTGAAGTCAAAGCCCTGGCCAAGCTGCGGTCGATCCTGGAAAACCGTGCCGAGGCAGATCACGAAGTGATGGAAAAACTCGCTTCCGTCCCATCCCGAACGATCCGAACCGACATACCCGGTACGATTTAATATTTCATGCCGCTTTGCACAGGACGATGATCCCCTCATCTCGGGGAAACGCGTTTATCACGTTATGGATATCATACCGCCGGGTTGAATCACCGCGATTTCGAGGCCGGGGAATAGCTGTCGCAGAGAGTCCGAGAGCGAGTGGAGAACGGGTGTTTCCGATTCCCCATGGCCGAGCAGCAGGACATGGATTCCGGCGGCGCGATAGGCGAGCAGGTCGTGGTGTTTGAGCTCGCCGGTAATCAGCACATCGAACGGCACTTTCCGCCGCGCCTCCAGCGCCAGTTTTCCACCACTGCCGGCGACGATGGCGCAAGTGCGAACCTGCGCGGACGCGGAGCCGGTGATCTGCACCAACGGCAGCCGCAGGCGTTTTTTGGCACTCCGGGCCAATTCGCTCAGCGTCGTGAGTTCGGGCAGTGTCCCGATCCGCCCCATGCCGGGATGGGTGGATGGGTTGGCCATGGGGATGACATCGAAGGCGGGTTCCTCGTAGGGATGCGCCCCTCTTAATGCCGCAATGGCTTGCGAGAGTACCGTCTGATGGACAACCGTTTCCCAGCGAATCTCCGGCACGACTTCAAGCCGCCCTTTTTCGCCCACGGCCGGATGAGTCGTTTCATCACCACGGAAGGTACCGTGCCCGGGCGTATGAAAACTGCAGCAGGTGTAGCGGCTGTTTTTGCCGATATGGCCCGCACCGGCCTCGAATACGGCAGCGGCGAGTTTTTCGACCGCGTCGGACGGCACAAAGGTTATGAGCTTAAACTGCGGATCGATCTCGCGCCCCGGCTGCATGGATCGCTCCACATGAATTCCCAGGGCCGCAGCGAGGGCATCGTTGGTTCCCCCCTCAGCCACATCCAGCGCCGTATGCGGCGAATAAATCGCCACACCGTGGCGAAAGAGATCCATGGCCAGTGATGCAGGCATGCAGTCACGTGGCACCAGCGTGCGGATCGGATCGAAGATCGGCGGATGGTAGCAGATGAGAAGATCCGTTCTCTGTTTCCGGCACTGCTCGTACACCTCCTCGGTGAGGTCCAGCGCGATCAGGATGCGCCGAACCGGCCCATCGGGATCCGGCGCCGCCAGAAGTCCCACGTGATCCCACGGCTCGGCGTATGCCGGTGGGGCGATCTTTTCGAGTTGGGCCACAACATCTGAGAGCTTCGGCGGGCGGGCGTTGGAACGCGCCGCCGGGTTACGGGATTTATGAGGCATCGGACTGCTCCAATATCTGATGGATACGCCGGCGCAGGAGGCCGGAGAGTTCACCCGGCGCCCCGCTGCCGATGACATGCTGTTCCACCCGGCAAACCGGCATGACGCCCATGATCACGTTGGTGAGGAAAACCTCGCGGGCATCAAGCAGATCACGGATATGAAGCGGTTTTTCCTCCAGCGGCAGTCCCATTTCACGGGCGGTATCGATGACCAGACGCCGGGCGATTCCCGGCAGCACAAGGCGGAACTGCGGGAATTTGTCCCACATCAGCGGGGGCGTGCGGATGGTGCCGTCCTGCGATACCAGAAAAATATTACTGATCGATCCCTCGGCAAGCTGCTTATCCACTTCGGTAAACCAGATGGACTCCCCGGCCCGGGCGGTGCGGGCTTTCTGCAGCGACATCATCCGATCGAGGTAGCTGATGGTTTTATGGCCGCAGGTTACCGACCGCGGGTTTTGAAACAGTTCAGAGATCACCACATGCATGCCGGATTGATAAAGTTCCTCGGGGCGCGGAACCCACGGGGCGGCGGTGATCAGGACGGTGGGCGTCGGTTCGGCATCGGGATCGACCGGGCCGGTGGAAATGGTGAGCCGCACCCGCGCATCGGAAAGCCCACGGGCTTGAAGCAATTCGGCGATGGCATCGCTTATGACGGTTTCATCGAGGTGCAGTTCCAGTCCGATCGCCTCAGCGCTGGTATTAAGCCGCGCAATATGGGCGCCGGTCAGTACGCCCTTTCCGCCGTGCGCCCGCATGGTTTCAAAAAGGCCCACGCCATGGAGAAAGCCGCTGTCGGATACCGAGAGCCGCGCCGATTCGGCATCCACGATTTGGCCATTGAGATATATCACATTTTGGGTATCCGTCATTCATCCACATCCACATCAAATTCCATACATCATCAATCCCGGCAGGATACCATGTCCTGCAACCGATTCGCCAGCGCCATGAAGTCCTCCGCCGATAATTCACCCGCACGCCGTTTGAGCCATGGCGAATCATCGGCTTTGAACGCCTCGCGCGGAATACGGCCCTGAAAACTGTGCCGCAGTGCGTTGCCGATGGTTTGCCGTCGATGCGAAAACATCTGCGACACAACGGATTCCATAAAGGCGTAATCGCGGATGGCGGCGGCCCGCTCGGGCCGGGGGAGCAGTTGCACGAGCGCCGAATCAATCTGTGGCGGCGGCCAGAAATGGCCGGGAGGAATGGTGGTGATCAATCGTGCATCGGCGATGGCGGCGATCATGACCGTCAGGGCCCCATAATCGGGGTGATCGGGTGCGGCGGTCATGCGCCGGGCAACTTCCAGTTGAACCGTGAAAGTGAAACTGCGGAATGGGATGCCGCCGGGCTGGCCGTGCAGATGTCGCCACAACAGGGAAAGCAGAACCACAATCAGGGGGCTGGCGATGTTGTAGGGAAGGTTGGCCGCCAGTTTAACATTCCGTCCGACGGACAATGCCGAAAGCGTTGCATGCACCTCGTTGGAGAGCCGATGTTTGCCGTCCAAGGCGTCGGCGCAGAGCCAGGTGATATTGGCGCAATCGGAGAGCGCCGCCTTCGCCGCCGGAAGGAGTTGACGATCGATATCAACCGCCAGCACATGAGCGGCCTGTTGCGCCAGGAGGCGTGTGAGGTTGCCGGGCCCGGGGCCGATTTCCAGAATCAGCTCGTCACCGGTAATTTCGGCGCATCGGACAATCGCCTCGAGCGTGCGCGGTTCAATCATGAAATTCTGGCCGAAACGATGGCGGGGGCGGATACCGGCACTCCCGAGTACCTGCATGATGGACGCGTGAATTTCATTTCTGGTCATGCGGGTATCTGTTTGAGCACAAGGATGATCCGTGCGGGCACAATCTCTCCAGATGCGGAGGTGTGCCGGGCCTCAATGGCAATGCGGGTCAGCTGCAGTATGCGTCC
Organism: Phycisphaerae bacterium; assembly: GCA_027344975.1. Lineage (GTDB taxonomy): Bacteria > Planctomycetota > Phycisphaerae > WQYP01 > WQYP01 > JAJZGD01. Next base: position 5,641 of record DAHWIP010000019.1, on the reverse strand, counting down.
GCCGGCCGGCAGGGTGAGCGGAAATGGGCGCCCCTTCATGGCATGCTGAATATATTTGAGAACCCGGGGTGTTTGTGCGGCGGCGTAACGGGACCCGGCGTAACGAGCGAGCGTCTGGCGAATCACCGGCGCAATTTCCTTCAGCCGCTGGTGCAGGGCGCCGAGCACCTTGGCCCGCGGAACCGGCACCAACCCGATATGCACGGCATCAAGGCGGACCTGGGCCTCGGCCGGCTTCCCGGCTGCTGCCGGCAGCGTGCGAATGGCCACCGTCACACTGGCAACCGAGTGAAACGGAAGCTGCATATCCCGTATCGCCAGCGTTATTTTTCCATTGGTGAGGCGGACAAACGGACCGACAAATACGGCCGACGATTTCACGGATGGAGGGATGGCGTATCGGGCGGCGAGGAGGGAGTTGATTTCATTCTGGGTGATCGACCAGGTAACGGTTTTGCGTGCGGGATTACCGATCTGATTGCGGAGCTTCAGGAGTGTCCGCTCGGCACGATCCGCCAGATTCATCACGTGTTGATTCTCGGCGGGCAGGGGCGCGTACCAGGCCGGAGTCCAGGCGACCAGCCACGCAACAATAAGCACCAGCAGCAGGGAGAGCAGAATCGCAATGCCGAGCCAACTGAGCGGGTTTTTTAATACTTTTCGGGCATGCTGACGGAAATCGACATTTTGCCCGGGTGCACTCATTAAAGCCACGAAAACTCCTGCAGGACTTATCAATAACCGGGATCGTCCATGAATCCGGCGAAATTCACTGAGCACTCACCGGCAGATGAATCTGATCTCCCGGCTTGAGGCCAAGTTCAGCACAGGTTCCGCTGCAAAGTTCAATCGCGGCGGTCACAGGCTGCACACTTGGATACAACTGATGGCTGTTCATCGGTTTCATGTTATACATACGCACAACCGTTGAGCCATGAAGAAAAATAACATCCAGCGGGAGCGGCGTATTCTTCATCCAGAACGTTTTGGGGGCAGCGTGATGGAATAAAAATATCATCCCCCGGTCGGACGGCAGATGCGTCACATGCATCAATCCCGCGGTCTGCTCCGCCGTGGTCGTTGCCAGCCAGAGCTTGAACTTCCGCCCGCCGATCATCACATTCACCACCGGCAATTGCTTCAACCGGCTTTGGGTTTGGGCGGCGGAGGGAGCCGGAGGGGCGGTGGGTATGGCGGTCGGGACCGGTGCCGTCATGGATTTTGACGCCGGCTTTTTCTTTGATAAACCGATGAGGTAGAACACCACCAACGCACCAATCACGATGCCAACGACTACCCGTGGGCGTTTGATCCAATCGGACATATGTTTGTCACCTGCTCCATTTTTCGGTATCGGCCGCACCGACACCCGCCGATGATGGGATTATCAATGGATATCGGTCGTAAATCAACGCAGAAACGAGCCGTCGTGGGGTGAGTGTCAATGTTTGTCACCCGTCCGCAGCGTGGGCCCGATCAAGCATCTGAATCTCCCGATGGCGCAAGCCAGCCCGCAAACGCAGCAATAGCAGGTAAGACCCGGAAATGGGGAGGTGGCTTTCCACTTTCGGGCTGAGTCCGCTTTGAGTGCGGCCGTTTTTCCAAGCGGGGAAAATAGGCTGACAACGAACTGCTTCCAGCATGTTCCAAGACTTCCACAACTGACCAATGCGGATGGGGGTATCCGCACTCGCCGATGGTGCCGGGAAGACTTGCCGCGACTCCGGGCAGTGTGCCTTGTACCCGCCGTGAGGGGTATTACGCCAAAAATATTTTCGTCTTCATTCCCTTTACCGACGCCGTCGCATTGCGGGTATCGACAATCAGGCGGCTGTGGCGGCAGATCATCGGCCAGTCATACTGGCTGTGATCGGTGGCAATCAGCACCAGATCATATTTGCGGAGATTAGCCGGGGTAAGGGGAACACTTTTCATCTGCAGATCATGATGGCGCTGCCGATGGGTCGATGGGAATGCCGTAGCCGCCGAGGCCGGGGCCGGGATAGAACGCCTGAAAACCGAGTGGCTTGGTCTTGGCCGCGGCGATGACCTTCCCTACAGCAATCCCCATGCGGTGGATGTCATAACGTGGCTGGCCGATAGCCGTGCATCTGCATAAGGCGCGGTGTTGACCGTCTAAATACCCCGAATTTGTACCCGGCTGAAAAAAGTGGAATATGTCACGCTTGATCCGGATCGCCGGGCGGAGTTTTTCTGCGGACGGCGGTGATCATCGGTTCACCGGTGTCATAATCCAGTTGCCGTGGTTCGTATTCTTCATTCTCGCGTTGGCGTGTCATACCGGTGTAGTTCCATGACGCTACGGGCGCATCCTTGCGCCATGGCCGCCGATGCCAGTAGTAGCCGCGGAATGGATCCCGCGTGGTGTTCATCCACTCCAGGAGCCGATCGTGGAGTTGATCTCGCTGCCGGGCATGCTCGGGTGAATCGATAAGATTGACCATTTCCTGCGGATCAGCCTGGAGATCGTAGAGTTCATCGGAACTGAGCAGATTCACCACCAGTTTACGACGACCGTCATAAATCGCCCGCATTGGCTGGAAGCCGCCGAAGCCATCGTGATCTACTTCGTATCGTCCATACTCGATGAAAATGGCATCGTTGATTGGTTTGGCCGGATCGCGGATGGTCGGCAGCATGCTGCGACCTTCAAGCGATTTTGGAATCGGCAGGCCAAAGGCATCCATGATGGTGGGCGCAATGTCGATATGAGATGTCGGAGCGTGTGACATCACCCCGGCTGGCGCGGCGCCGGGCCAGGAGACGAGAAAAGGAATACGCGCAATTTCATCGTAAGCCACCGGGCCTTTATTGGTTATGCCATGTGAATAAAGTCCATCACCATGATCCGAGGTGTAAATGACCATCGCCTCGGGCGCCAGTTCAGCGGCGACATCCAGCACGCGGCCGATCTCATGATCAACGAATGAATTACATCCCAGATAATCCGCAACATCAATCTGCCGGGTTGCGGGGTCTCCGGGAAGGAGGCTTTTTGCCCATGCGACCTGATGAGCGGGTTTGTTTTCCAGGGTATCGAAATGATTGCGTGTGCGGGGCCAGGCATAGTCGCGATACATCTCGCTGTATCGGGGCGGACAGAGAAAAGGATGATGCGGCTCATCGTACGAAACAACCAGAAAGAAATCCTCGCCGGCATGGTTACGAAGAAATCGTACGGCGCGATCTGAACATCGATGTGCATAGGTGAATTCGGCATCAACCGGCGCGCCCTGCGAAGGCGTCAGGCGGGATCGCCTGCGGTCTTCCGGCGACAGTTCGTCAATGTAACGGCGCATGTCGTACCAGTAATCAGGGTCCCACCCGTCGGCACAACGGCCCAGGCCAAAATAGTCACTGCCGTCGAGATGCCATTTACCGATGTATCCGCAATGCACCCTGTTGTCACGGAGTCGCTGGCCGAGTGTTTTAATATTATCCCCGATCGCCATATTGTTGGCCCATGAGCCATTGGAATGAGGCCATGTACCGGTGAAAATCGCGGCGCGGGCCGGTCCGCATACGGGCTGACAGGTGTAGGCACGGTCAAACCGGACACCGCGATGTGAGAGTCCATCAAGGGCGGGCGTTTTCATCGCCGGGTTGCCGTAGCAGCCGAGCATATCGGTTCTCTGAGTGTCGGTCATGATAAAAATGACCTGTCGCGGTTTGGGCATAGTTCACATTTCTCCAGCAGAAGGTGGTGTGCCTCCGATGGCACCGCCCGCAGCAGGTGATGCGGACGGCATCCAGCCCGCGGGCTTGAGAAACCACGAGACCAGCAGCCCAATGACGGCAATCAAGAGACAGCCGTAATAAGCCAGCCGGTAATCATGATCGAGGTTCACCAGATATCCCACAGCAATGGTGGCGATGATGGTCGCAACGGCACGAGTAACCTGAATAATACCGAACACCGCACCGCGCATATCTTCCGTCACACTTTCAAAGGTCAGTGCAAGGATGGCACTCATCTGGACGGTGTTGGCCATGAAATAGAGCACCTGCACGATCATCAGCGCGTACCAGTGACGGACAAAAAATGCCATGGCACCGGCGGCCACGATCCAGAGAATAAAACTGAGGATCATCATGCGACGGGGAGTGAGGAGATCCACCAGATAACCCGCCGGCACCGCAAGCACCAGCGCGACGATCGTGCCGGGAAACATCGCCTTACCCAGGGAACCGAGCGAAAAATGCAGCACATGAATCACGTAAAGCGACTGAAAAAGGACCATCGTTACAGGAAACGCCAGAGCGCAGGAGGCGATGATGGAAACCATTGCATAGCGGCGATTTTCGACGAGAAGATGCATGTGCTCGAAGGGGTTATATTTGGCCGGTGCGGGGGTGTGGGTTGATTTTTCCGGCGTCATCAGAAGCAGCGGAATTGCGATAACGGTGATTACTCCCGCTGCGAGATAGGGATAAAATCCATTGATATCAGCCCAGTGCATGACGTAATAGGTCATAAATAATGTCATCAGACCGCTGATGAACATTCTCACCGAGCCGGCCGTCCCCAGCCGCCGCTGTTCGATGACGGCGGGGTAGAGGGTGGTATGGGCACTTAAATTAATCTCCTGGCATACCTGCCAGATGATAAAAACGGCCGATACCAGTGCCAGAGCCCAGAGTGTGTGATACTCCGGCTTTGAAATCCACTGAGGGAGAAGCCCAAGCAGGATGACGAAAATAACGGTACCGGATAATGAAAATAGAAGAAATGGTTTACGGCGGCCGAGGCGACTGCGCACATGGTCCGCCTTCCATGCCACATAGGGCTGAAGCGTACAGCCTAGAAGGCGATGGACGTTGACCAAAATGGCGATCAGGAAGAGGTCGGTGGTGAATTTATGAAAGGTCACTACAACAATATTGAAGAAGATGAAATCATTGACATCCAGCGCCGTGCCGATGTACCCCATCAACCCCATCTTCAATGGAGTATTAGATTGCGTGGCCGTTTCCGCCATGATTGAGCCTTATACCCCTATCCGGCCCCGCCCTGACATACCGGGGTGCACCGTAGTCGTAACGGGATGTGCTCGAATTTTACACCATTCGAGAGTTGCCGACCATCCTAAACACATTGTCATGAGGCGGTTGCGATGTTGGTATTACCGCAAAGGGACGTACCGGGCTGGGTTAGTGAAAATCGCGTTACACCAGAATCTGGTTTTGGAGTCATCTGGATTCGCGGTTTCGATGCAGTTCAGGCCCCATAATAAAATCCGTCCGGAATTTTTACACCACGCCACACTTGACGCGGGCATTGTTTGCGTTGTATAATGGCTGATCTTGGGGCGGCCGTTGGTGGCCCGCCCGTTATCTCAGGCAACGGAGTGCCTCCATGCGTATCCTCACCACCGGTAAACTCTTCGACTGGGAATCTCTGGATGATTCCCCGGACTTGAAAGCCCTCCGGTTGTTCCTGGAGTGGCTGCCGGATGACAAGATTCTCCATGCCCTGCGGCTTCGCCGCTACAAGGGACGCAATGATTATCCGGTCCAGGTCCTCTGGAGGGTCCATTGGATCCGCTATGCCCTGCGGCACGCCACCATGGAACAGTGTCTGGCGGAGCTCCGGCGTAATCCCGCTCTGCGGGATTTGGCC
>DAHWIP010000199.1:0-4507 GCA_027344975.1 Phycisphaerae bacterium | reverse complement strand
GGCGCGTGCATCAGTGCCATGGGACTGGGAATGGTGATACGTCCGGGCATTACGCCCTGCCTGCGCTGCATTTTTGAGACATCCCCCCCCACCGGGCATGAATCCGACCTGCGATACTGCGGGCGTGCTGGGGCCGACGGTCAACCTGGTGGCAAGCTGGCAGGCCATGGAGGCGATCAAGTTGCTCACCGGCAACATCGACACGCTGAGCCCGTTCATGTTCAGTTTTGATATGTGGGATAACCGTTATCAGCAGCTCAAGGTGGCGAAAGCCCGCGAACTGGCGGATTGTCCAGCGTGCAAGCATGGGAATCTGGAATATTTATCCGGCAAGTTTGGTGGAAGTACCACCACGCTCTGCGGCCGAAATGCGGTACAGATATCGCAGCCGGCTGGTGGGAAGATCGATTTCGAGCATGTAGCGAAGAATCTTTCCGCCGTCGGCAAGCCGAGTTTCAACAAGTTCATGCTGAAGTGCCCGATCAGCCAGGGCCAGGGTGACAACACCAAGGAATATGAAATTACACTTTTCTCGGATGGAAGGGCTATTATCAAGGGTACGAACGACGCAGCCACCGCCAAGGCGATTTACGCCAAGTATGTCGGCAGCTGAAGTGTTCGTCCGTGAAACGTGTGCGGCGGAGGAGGTGTTTCATCCGCTGCGGACCTGATGCAGTTTTTACAGTTTTTATTGGAGGTATTATTTATGCTCGATGCCCTGATTCATACGATCAAGCTTACCCGCGATTCAACGCTGAAACTCGTTGCCGATTTATCTGATGATCAAATCGCGCTTCAACCTGCTGCTGGCATGAATCATCCGGCATGGGTGCTGGGACATCTGCTGATGGTGGATGGAAATTTTCTCGCTTTGGCCGGCGGAACGGCTCCGACGCTTGAAGCGAATTGGAAGGAAATTTACGGCGGCGGTTCCAAACCCGTGGCGGACAAATCCAAATACAAGCCCAAACAATGGTATCTCGACCAGATGGCAGCGGTTCGCGGCCTGATCGTCGAGCGACTCAAAGTGCTGACACCTGCGGATATGGCCAAGCCGCATCCGGACCCGGCCCGGCGCGAGCGATTCCCCACGGTCGGTCATACGATCTTCATTTATGGAACGTGGCATGAGGCGTATCACGCGGGTCAGCTTTCGGCATGGCGCCGTGTGCTCGGCCTGCCGGCGGTGTGATGCGGCCCGAGCGGTTTTCGCATCTCAGGATGCCCACCACAGATCGTGGTTTTTAATCATGGCGTTTTGACCGGCGAGCCTATCGGCGGTGAAGCGGAACAAGGGCGTCCGTCCGGCGGCGCGGTGTCCGATATCCGCAATCCGCTACAGTTTTGAGATACCAAGTTTGACGCGATATGGGTCCTCAGCCTATGCTGTTGGTGGTGTATTAGTGAGAGGCCGGCGGTAACGCTGAACGTATGCGTAATCTTGCCACTACTTTTCTGGTTCTCTTCACCCTGGTGGCGGGGAATATTCCCACGGCGCAATGTTCGATTACCGGAAAGATTGCCGTCGGCCAAGCTCGCTGCGCTGCCATGAGCATGCTTGCATCAAAACCAGTTCGGGGTGCAGCCACGCATCATTCTTCCCCAATGCGTTGCCCTATGAGCCGATCCGGGCAGATGCCCTGCCACATGACGCTGATCCACAAGGGATGGAACACCGGCCCGATGATTATGGCTCCGCCATTAGCGGCGACCAGCGTACTGGCGATTCCGACAATCGTAATTCAACTACAACCGTCCATGCTGAATCGGGGATATTCAAGACCTCTTCGATGCGAGCACTCCCCCCCCATACTTGCAACCAAGTGTACACTTAATATCTGATCCTTCATGCCATGAAACGCATTGTTTCCCGCCCCATTGCGCGGACGGGAAGTTCATCGTTATCGGCAAGAAGTGAGTCATTGTCATGAAAAAAACAGTTTTGTGGCCAGCGGCGAGCCTGGTGCTTGCGGCCGTCGGATATGGCATCGGAATATTGTTTCCGCTGAAAGGCGGAACTTATGTAAACCGCGAGCCGGCAAAGCCTGGAGCGGTGACGGCCGCTGCCATGACCAAGTCGTCTACGACGAAGCATAAGAGGAAGATATTATATTGGTGGGACCCGATGCTCGGTCCGTCGTCCATATCATCAAAGCCCGGCATCAGCGCCATGGGAATGAAGCTTGTTCCTGTTTACGCACCGGCACGGGGAATGCAAGGCGGGGGCGTACTCATTAACCCCATCATCCGTCAGGATATGGGCGTTCAGACAGCGACCGCGATCTTGGCGCCCCTGCGAGAGCGAATCCGCACGGTCGGCTACTTTCGAAGGGCGGCGCCTCAGGTTGCGGACGTGGTCCTGCGGGTGGATGGATATCTGGGCCGACTCTTCGTCGCAACCAATGGACAAACCGTAACGCAGGGTGAAAAACTCTTTACTTTGTATAGCCCGAAGCTGGTCTTTGCGGAAAAGGAGATGCTGGCGGCATTCCATGCGTGGAAATCGGCCCGGAAACATGCAGATTCATTGACAGCTTCAACACAGAAAGAGTTATTCCATTCGCTGGTGAAACGCCTGATGTATCTGGGCGTGCCTACGCGCGACATTCGCCGGATGGTAAGCGACGGACATGCAAAAACGTACCTCACCTTCTACAGTCCTGCGAGCGGTGTTGCCGAGCAGATTCGCCTGCGACAGAAATCAGCCGTCCGCCGGGGCGAGGCACTGATGAAAATCGTGAATCTTTCATCGCTCTGGATTGATGCTCACGTTTATGATCAGCAGATGGCCTGGGTGGCGTCGGGGGACCGGATCACGGTCCATCCCGATTCGGAGCCGGGCAGCGAGCTTCATACGCATGTGAATTTCATTGCGCCGGTCACTGACCCCATTTCGCATACGGTGGTGGTGCGTGGAAATATTTTCAACACCTGCGGTCGGCTGCGTCCCGGTATGACCGCCGTTGTTGATATCACCACGCGTGTGCAGAAGCAGGCGATATTAATTCCCCGCGACGCCGTTATTGAATCAGGCACGCGCGACATCGTTTTTTTGGCGGCGGGCCATGGCCACTTCTATCCGGTCCGTGTAACGGTAGGGCCTGACGGGGAAGGTGGAATGGTATCGGTGCTATCGGGGATCGGGCCGGGGGAGCGCGTCGTTACGAGCGGCGAGTTTCTGATTGACGTGGAATCGCAACTCCGCAGCGCCTTGACGGCGTTTACGGCACCAGGCACCGGACACCATCGCCCGCGAACGAACGTGATTCACCGCGAAATCCCCGGCGCAGCGAAGCACGCAGCGAAAGGGAGCGCCATGCTGATGCCGCAGCAGCCGGCGGTTAAGGCGGAAGGACGATAGATGCTCAGGAAAATCATTCAAATTTGTGCTGCGAACCGCGCGGTCGTATTGATCATATCGCTTCTGGTGTTCATTTCAGCGGCATACGCTGCTTTGCACAGCAAGCTTGACGCGGTGCCGGACCTGTCGGATGTCCAGGTACTGGTACTGACGAATGATCAGGGGCAACCCCCGCAGGTCATTGAGCAGCAGATTACCTACCCGCTGGAAACGGCTCTGATATCGGTACCCCGTGTGACCGCCATCCGAGGCGAGAGCATGTTTGATTATTCGCTCATCCACGTGGTTTTCAAAAGCGGAACCAACTTATATTGGGCGCGGGATCAACTTCTGGCATATCTGAATTATGCACGCGATTTGCTGCCGCCGAATGTCCATCCGAAACTTGGCCCCGACGCGACCGGCGTGGGGTGGGCATACCAGTACGTCCTGTTTCCGGGATGGTACTGCAAGCACCATCCCGCAGGGATATGGCGTGATCCGAGAACCCATGCGTGGTACGTCCATCGACATGACGACGTGGAGGCCGTGCGCGAAGGCTACGTCAAGACCCTGAAACTGGTTCGCGGCTTCACCCATCCGGGAGTCTCCCCTATTTCGGGCAAGCCACTGGTGCCGGCGAACATGAATCTTGGCCAACTCCGGGCACTGCAGGACTGGTTTGTCCGCTTTGAGCTTGAATCGGTGCGGGGGGTTGCGGAAGTCGCACCTCTGGGCGGTTTTGTACAGGAATTTCAGGTGGTGCTGGATCCGGTCAAGATACGGGCGTATCACCTGCGTCTCTCACGCATCGTGGGTGACATTCGCGCCGCCAACAACGCGGTCGGCGGAGGCGTTACCGAAGTTGGCGAATTTCAATATATGGTCAGCAGCGTGTCGTACATTACCCGTCTGAAACAGTTGGGGGAGGTATTGGTCGGGCGCGGTGCGAAAGGGACCCCCATTTATCTTCGGAACGTGGCGCACCTGCAGATCGCCGGCGAACAGCGCCAGGGACTGTGCGAATATAACGGTCGCGGAGAAGCTGTCGGCGGCATTGTGATTGTGCGATATCACGGGGACGCGTATCGCACCATTCTCCGTGTGAAGCAAAAGATTGCTTCGATAGCGGCAAGCCTGCCTCCCGGGATATTAATCCGGACGGGT
>DAHWIP010000198.1:0-4528 GCA_027344975.1 Phycisphaerae bacterium | reverse complement strand
TACCCTGCGCTCTCAGCAGTTCGACGCCGGACCGGACGCGCTGACGTATTTCAGCCGCATAAGCTTTTCCGTCGATGAGTCGTGCGGGGGTTATATTCATTATCTTAATCGAGGCTCCTCGCAATTAAGGTGGAGATTATAGAGGCAATGTTCTCAACGCGCAATAACCAGCCTTGCCATCGCCGCCCTTCACCGCGCCAAGTGCCTCAAGCTCTTGAATCACCCAACCAGCCCGCCGGTATCTGATGCGAATGATTGCTATGATATGAGGGTGTCTGAAAGGAGATGGAACATATGAAATCGCGCCTGATAAGTCTGGCCATGATGGCAATGGTGGGGTGTACCTCGGCCCAATACGCTTCGCCGGCTGTCGGTGCGGTCCCTGCGCCGGGAAACGCGGTTGTTGCATCGAGGCGGCAGAATGTCACCTTTATGCCGCAGGGTACAAGATGGTTGATCGCGCTGAATTTCAGTGGTACCGGCACTCTGGCAGCGAAGCAAAACAGCTTTTTTGCCGTCACGGTTGAAAACCGTCCCTGGTTTCGTCACATGCAACAGGAAATTCAGCGGACACTGGGCGTTAACGCGACGAAACAAATTCGCAGCCTGTGGGCCTTTGGCGCAGCTCAGGGGCGCAGATCGGGATCGTTTATTCTGGACACCACCGTCCCGGCGAAGACGATCACCGATCAACTCAGAAAAAGCTCGGCGACATCGCTCGATTCGTATGACGGGGTTAATATTTTTCGGGTTAAAAACACCTTCGGCCCCCCGCACCACCGCCACGTGGGCAAACTCTTTCTGGCCGTGGTCGATCCGGGGATCGTCGTGGGATCGATGAGCGAAAAACTTCTTGAGCAGTCGCTGGATGCCCACCTCGGAATCAAAAAATGCCTGTCACTGAAAAGTCATCTCTTCGACGGTCAGACACCCCGACAGATATTCTATTTTTCGTTTGTGCACCTTCAGCAGGCAATCGACGCGGCACAAAATCCGCTGAGTGTACCGCCGCAGGTGCGAGCCATCAGAGCAGTCCACCTGATGGCGGTATCGGGACCCAAGGCAGTGGAAATGCATGGTGATCTGCAGATGCTCAGTGCAAAAGCGGCGAATCGATCGGCCGCCCAATTAAAGCTCCTGAAGAAAATGGCGTATCACGCCAATACGGGAGCCAATGCCACAGACCGCCAGATGGTTCTCGCCGGGATTATCGAACGTCTCAAACTCAGCACTCAAAATGACCGGGTGATCATCGAGTGGCGAATGCCCTATGCACTTCTGCGTCATCTGGCACCACCGCATCACTGATGCCCGGTTACCGCATGAATGTCTCGCGTATTCTGATATACTCTTTGGATATGGAAACGCAGACTCTGGCAGATTCGTTACCGATTTCGATAGCTGATCCGATCAACGCGCGCATACTGGCGATTTCAGAAGATCGGATTACCGGATTTTCCGCCGACCCCATCGGCGAAATTTCGATGCAATCCGGCGTGGACCCCGACACCGTCATCGCACGGATCCGGGCCATGCTTCAGGCGGGGGTGATTCGTCGCGTCCGGCAGACCCTGCTGGCAACGAGCCTCGCGGATGGGGCTCTGGTGGCGTGGAAGGTTCCGGCAGAAAAGCTCAATCATGCCTTTGACTTCATGTTTCGGGAGGACCCGTTCTCCGGACATGTCGTCATTCGGTCTACCGACGGAAATACCACCGGTTCAGCCTATCGGCTCTGGACGACGCTTAAAGTGCCCCAGGGATATTCCATTGAGCGACATTGCCGGGAACTGCTCAAACTTGTCGGTGCTGAAACTTTTCTCACGATGCCGGCCAAATGTCTCTTCACGCTGGGAGTGGGGCACGTCCGGCGCCGCCAGATTGAGCCCGGCAGCATGTCGGATGAGCCGGCCGACGTGACTTCAACGGATGTGGTGGAACTCTCTCCGGAGCAGTGGGCGGTACTCGTGGTGCTCAAGCGGGAATTTACCGCCGCGGAACTGCAGCGGGATTTATGGTCGCCGCGTGCGGCCGAGGCCGGTTTTTCAAAGCAAGATTTTCTGCGAATTGCGGGAGAACTCTCCGCCAAAGGGGTGATCGGTCGATTTTCAACCTTTCTGGAGCATGTCAAGCCACTGACCACCGGAGAAAAAGTCACCCAATACAACGCCCTGTATCATTGGGCGGTCGAGCCGGGCAGGGAGTTGGATGCCGGTCGGCAGGTGGGGCGGTTTCATATCATGACCCACGCGTATTGGCGTGAAGGCGGGCCGGAATTCGGAAATGTCAACATCATGGGTGTGGCCCATGGCCGGGATAAGCAACTCCTGCTGGAGCATAAAAAAGCGATTGATGCCCACCTTGAAAAATCCGGAATTCAAGTTTCTTACACCAACGTGTTCTGGGGCGGCCGCAGTGAGATCAAACCCAGCGAGTTTGTTCCGGTTGAATATGAGCGCTGGTGCCGAAAATGGAATATCAATCCCGATTCCATGCGTAAGGCGTAAAAGGTTGCCCGGTTGCGGAAGGAAAAAATAGGAATGACAAATAAAAATATATTGAATAATGCTTCAGATGACGGCCAGCCCGTCGAGCCGTTCGATATTGACAAGGCCGTCACCGACGCGATGGCCGGACTGACGATGGATGATCTGCTCTCCCGGGTCAGCGGGGCCGATCCGGTCGCCGAGCCGGATCAGTCGCGCCCGGTGCGCGGCGGTCGTCCGGCCGGTGGGGCAGAGGCGCAGGGTGGAGATCATCGGATACGCAAAGGTGTGATCGCCGCCATACGCGGCGGAAATGTGTTTGTGGATCTGGGTGGAAAATCGCAGGGGGTCTGTCCGTTGGAACAGTTCGCCCCGGCGGATCTCAATAAGCCGGAAGAAGCCGTGCATGTCGGCGAAGAGCATGAATTCGTCTATGCCGGTTACAACGCGGCTGAGGGTCTTGTCCTGCTCGCCCGTCGCGGATCGGTCAACCATGGCGGCTGGGATGATCTGCACCCCGGTGATGTGGTGGAGGGGCAGGTGACCGGCGTCAATAAGGGAGGGCTGGAGATTAAAATTAATAATCTCCGCGCCTTCATGCCGGCCGGGCAGGTGGACGTGAAATTCATGCCGGATCTGGCCGTCTTTGCCGGTGAGCGGATGAAGTGCGAAGTGGTGGAAGTCGATCGAGCCGACAAACGGCTGATCGTCAGCCGCCGCAAGCTGCTCGAAGCGGAATTGGAGGTCAAACGGGCGGAGTTGTGGTCGCGTCTGGCCACCGGTCAGATTGTCTCCGGTACCGTGACACGGATCATGCCCTTTGGCGCCTTTGTCGATCTGGGCGGAGCCGAGGGACTCATTCACGTTTCAGCCATGAGCCACGGACACGTGAGCGATCCAAGCAAGATTGTGCAGGTGGGGGATACCGTTGAGGTGATGGTGCAGTCGCTGGATGCGGAAAAACAGCGCATTGCGCTTGATCTCCGCTATCGCATTGCTGATCCATGGCAGGATGCTCCCGATCGATATCCGGTGGGTTCAACGGTGGAAGGTGTGGTGACCCGCGTGGTGGATTTCGGCGCGTTTGTCGAAATCGAACCCGGGCTTGAGGGGCTGGTACACATTTCCGAACTCTCCAATCGCCGGATCGGCCATGCACGGGATGCGGTGTCGGCAGGCGATCACATCAAGGCGAAGGTACTCAGCGTGGACTTGGGCAAAAAACGGATCAGTCTTTCAATCAGCCAGGCGGCAGCGTCGGGTGATTCCAAGCCCACCACCGATGCAAGCCGAGATGCTGTTCCCGAGGCGGTAACCCGTAAAGTTTCGACCGCGACTGCGGACCAATCGGCCGGTCGATCGCGTCCGCTCAAAGGGGGACTATAGCATCGTCTGGGCAGAGGATTGGGGCTTGTTTGTCGGTGTGCCTGAAAAAAGGGGGTTCTGCTTGACAAACATTGTGAAAAATAGTACAAAGTCGGAAAGTGAGAGCGCCGGGCAAAGCGGCAGTGGAAGCGGTGCCCAATCGGGGCGGGAATCGGATTCAGGTAATACTCCCCCGAGCGGGGGGGCATTGGGGCGGTTGGAAGCGCATGTCGAAAAAAAAAGTCAGGAGCAGGGATTTACCGGATGGCGGCGGCTGGCGGGAATGGGATTTGAGTTTTTCGGTATTGTGCTGATGTGCGCATTGATCGGAATGTGGCTTGATCAAAAATTCAAGCTCGGCGGTATGGGTGCATTGGGCGGTGTTGTCGTCGGAGTGGTAGGCGGGGCTTACCTGCAGATCCGAACCATCCTGCAGAATGATAAGAAATAGGTTTTCAGCGTGGCGCAAGGAAACGAAACCAAGGTCTTTTCTTCCGCATACCTGCGATTAAGTCTGCTTTTTTGTCCGGTTGTGCTCGTGGTGCTGGGCGCCGGCATCGTCGTCCTGTTCGACGTCCGGTTCGGTGCCATCTGGCTGGCGCTCGTGGCGTCCCTCTTGGCCACGCTCGGACTGGCCGCCGCCGGTGTCCTCTACGGCGCCCTGTCCGCCGGGTTGCGGG
>DAHWIP010000197.1:0-4533 GCA_027344975.1 Phycisphaerae bacterium | reverse complement strand
GTCGGTGGTGGCACCTTGTTGAAAAAACAGCATCCACGGCGTTACGGTCGCCCCGATGTCGGCCAGCATCAGCAGCAGATTATTATTGCTGATTCCGCCCGGCAGCGGCTGCCATGTGAGAAATGCCCGGCCGATGGCTCCCCAGTGGGGATGAGTCATCAGGGCGACGGGGACGAAGAGGCCGTTGAACAGGGCCAGGGCCAGCAAGATGCGTTCCCACGTCCAATAGCGCCGGGTCATGGTGACGGCGAGGATCAGGATGATGGCACCGCCAACGGCTATGGCGGGAGGAACGCCGAAATAGCCGAGCCCGGCTCGAATTCCGATGAACTCGGTAACGAGCGTGAGAAAATTGCCGAGAAACAGATCCGCCATGGAGAAGAATCCCCAGAAGGGGCCGAAGCGGTCGAATATTAATTCGGCGTGGCCGCGGTGAGTGACGGCCCCGAGCCGGGAGGTCATTTCCTGTACGATCCATGCGGCCATGAAGGTGATGACGATAAAGGGGAGGAAGAAACCGATGCCGAAGGTGGAGCCGGTGGCGGCGTAAGAGAGCATGCTGGGGGCGTCGTTTTCACCGAGGAACACGAGAACGCCCGGCCCGATGAGGAGCCAAAACAGACGAATCGCGCCCCACCCGCCGGGCCGTGGCCCCTGTCCACGGGCTTTTTCCACGGCGAGGCGATCCCGTGCCCGGGAAATATCCTCGGCCATGAGCGTCGCGGTTACGGGGCTCGGCGGATTGCCTGCCACACCGGACGCGCGGTCATTGATTGGTACCGCCTGGTTATCTGCACCGTGTGTCATGGGCTTCTGATGCCGCCTTCCCACCGAGTGTCCACCGCCTGATCCGTCCGGCCGAAGAGCGAAACGTTCCGCCGGTCGCGGATGGATCATGCAGGAATAAGGATATGCACTTTGATGACAAAGTCAAAGGGGGTTTGATGGATCATGGTAATAAGTTTGATTGATCAAATACGATCGGGTATCATCTCTCAGGCCGGATCCGCTTTTGCATCGCAAGGAGCCGCATGGCCAGTCGGACGATTGAAAATTATCTCAAGCAACTCTGGCTGCTGGAGCATGCGGTGCGGAAGCCTACATCGGGCGCCGGTCGGTCGACGGGAAACTTTGTAACGATGGGACAGCTCTCGGAGTCCATGGGGGTTACCCCCGGCACCACCACCACGATGGTCAAGGCCATGGCGGACGCGGGGCTGGCCCGTTACACGCCGCGGGCAGGCGTTCGGCTTACCCGGGCCGGCGAAAAGCTCGCCCTGCACGTACTGCGGCGGCATCGGCTGGTGGAGCTTTTTCTGGTGGAAATTCTGTCCATTGATTGGGCTCACGCCCATGAGGAGGCGGAAGAGCTTGAGCATGTCATTTCCGATACCGTCCTGCTGGCCATTGACCGGCTGCTCGGTCATCCGTCAGCCGATCCGCACGGTGACCCGATCCCGTCCGAAGCCGGGATGCCGGAGGTTCAGAATGTATCTAATCTGGCGGAGGTCAAGGGAGGAACTGAAGCGGTCATTGTGCGGATTATGGATCAGAGCCGTGAATTTCTGACTTTTGCCCGACAGAACGGCCTTGTACCGCGAGCAGCGATTAGCGTTGCTCATATCAACCCGGGAGCGGGAGCGATGCTGGTGCACCCACGCGGTCATTCACCGGTGAGCGTTTCGCTTGCTGTGGCCGCCAAATTCATGATATCAACCAAAAGCGCGGAAGAATCAAAAGCGTCGCACCGACCGATCGCCGGACGCCGTGCACACCGCAAGCCATCGCGGGAAATGTGATACCCATTGCCCCCCTACCGTGGCCACATTCACTTCCAAACGATTGGGGACGAAGTGCGGCGAATGATTAAGGAATTTTCCTATGCGGCACCCGTCGCTATTTCATATCATGCAGGGAAGCCCGGCCGTCCGAAGGATTGAGCGCCGAACTGGCGTCAAACCGGCCGGGATATTGAAAGGGAAGATGTACCATGAACGCGCCCACCCCGCCGGTTCCGACCCCAAAATCGTATCAACCGCTCAGCAAGCTGTTTAACCCGCGTCATATTGCGGTGATCGGCGCGACGGAAAACAGCGGATCGGTCGGCCGTACCGTCATGTGGAATCTAATTTCGTCACCGTTCGGCGGCACGGTTTTCCCCGTTAATCCGAAACGGGCAAACGTATTGGGAATCAAGGCGTATCCGTCGGTGGCGGACCTGCCCGAACTTGTTGATCTGGCCGTGATCTGCACCCCGGCGCCGACGGTACCGAAGATCATTGAACAGTGCGGCCGGGCGGGCATTCCCGGGGCCATAATTATTTCTGCCGGCTTTCGGGAATTGGGTCCGCCGGGAGTGGAACTGGAACGGCAGGTTGCCGCTGCTGCCGCCGAATTCCGCATGCGCATCATCGGTCCGAACTGCCTTGGGATTCAGAACCCGCTGACGGGGCTTAATGCGTCGTTTGCCCGTGGTATCGCCCGGCCGGGCTCGATCGCGATACTGTCACAATCCGGGGCATTGCTGACCGGCATTCTGGACTGGTCGCTGCGATCGCAGGTGGGCTTCAGCACTTTTGTGTCGCTGGGTTCGATGCTGGATGTCGGTTTCGGCGACATGATCGACTACCTGGGCGATGACCCGCATACCCGCGCCATTCTCATTTATATGGAAGGTGTGGGGAATCCACGGCAATTCATTTCGGCGGCGCGGGAGGTTGCACTTTCCAAGCCGATTATCGTCATCAAGGCCGGTCGAACCGCCGCCGCCGCTGCCGCCGCTGCCAGCCATACGGGATCGATGACCGGATCGGATGATGTACTTGACGCGGTGTTCCGGCGAGTGGGCGTGCAGCGGGTTAATACCATCGGTGAGCTCTTTGATCTGGCGGAGATATTGGCCAATCAGCCGCGTCCGAAGGGCCCCAATCTGACCATCCTCACCAACGCCGGGGGCCCGGGGGTGCTGACCACCGATGCGCTGATCGCCGGGGGCGGTTCGCTGACACAGCTTGCACCGGAGACCAAAGCCCAGCTTGACCAGCTTCTTCCGCCCCATTGGTCGCACGGCAACCCAGTGGATATTCTCGGTGATGCCTCGCCGGATCGTTATGCGCGGGCGCTGGAGATCACCGCCAAAGATCCGGGTTCCGACGGGATGCTGGTGATTTTAACCCCGCAGGATATGACCGACGCGACCCGAAGTGCCGATGCGCTGGTGGAGGTGGCGAAAAATCAGACCAAGCCGATTCTGGCCAGTTGGATGGGCGGTGCGAGCGTGCAGGCCGGGGAGGAGATTCTCAACCGTGCGGGCATTCCGACATTTGAATCACCCGATGCGGCAGCGCGGGCATTTAATTACCTCTGGCAGTATGACCGGACACTCCGGGCACTGTATGAAACGCCGCGGTTATCCAGTGCGGATGCTTCAACTGCAACCCGGCAGCAGAAGGCGGCGGCGATGATCGCGGCGGTTGCCGCCGACCACCGCACTACCCTCACCGAGCCGGAATCCAAGGACCTGCTGGCGCTTTACGATATTCCCGTATCCACGACGCGCGTTGCGACTTCCGCCCGTCAGGCGGCAGAAGAGGCGCGGGCGATGGGATTTCCAGTAGTATTGAAATTGTACTCCTTCAGCATTACTCATAAGACGGATGTGGGCGGCGTGGTGCTGAATCTGCGCACGGAGCAGGAGGTTGAAAAAGCTTTTGAGCAGGTACGTGAGGCGGTCGTGGCCCGCCGCGGCGGGGAGCATTTTCAGGGTGTTACCGTTCAGCCGATGGTGAAACTCGCAGACGCCTATGAGTTGATTCTCGGCTCGGCTGTCGATCCGCAATTCGGGCCGGTGATCCTGTTCGGGTCCGGCGGGCAGATGGTGGAAGTATTTCAGGATCGGGCTCTGGGTCTGCCGCCGCTTAATTCCACGCTGGCCCGGCGGCTGATGGATCGGACGCGCATCAGTCGGGCGCTGGCGGGAATTCGCGGCCGCAGACCTGTGGATACGGCGAAACTGGAAGAATTGCTGGTGCAGTTTTCGTTGCTGGTGATTGAACACCCGCGTATCCGGGAGATTGATATTAATCCCCTGCTCGCCGGCCCGGATGGCATCATTGCCGTCGATGCGCGGGTGATTATTTTCCCGCCTGAGACCTCGGACGCGCAGCTTCCGCGTCCGGCCATTCGCCCGTATCCATCGCAATATGTGCGTACGTTCACCACACGCGATCATGAGACACTCACCCTCCGCCCGATCTGCCCGGAGGATGAGCCACTGATGGTGGATTTCCATCGGCGGCTCTCGACTCAAAGTGTACGGAACCGATACTACATGGCCATGCGGCTGGAGGATCGCATCGCCCACGAGCGGCTCATCCGCGTCTGCATGGGGGATTATGACCGCGAAATCGCCATGGTCGCCGAGCGCACCGACGGCGGTGAAAAGGAGATTATCGGCGTAGGGCGGCTGTCCAAATTGCGGGCAGCAGATGCGGCTGAGATTTCGGCGATTGTTTCCGATAGCTGGCAGCATAA
>DAHWIP010000196.1:0-4561 GCA_027344975.1 Phycisphaerae bacterium | reverse complement strand
AGTTTGGAATACGACGAGGGGATTTGAACCATGAGGTGGCGGAGGTGTGCGCTTTCGCTCAATGAAATCATGAGTTATGGATAATGAGTAGAACAATAAGGCGCTACGCTTCAACGAGAAACGAGCGACGAGTAGCCACAGAGGCCGCGGCGCGGCTCCGCCGCAACCAAAATGTCTTATCCACAGATTTCTCCGATTTCACAGATTCTTGAATCGCGCAGAGAGTAGCAAGCCTGCGGCGAGAAGCGAGGAAACGACGACGAGTAGCCACAGATCACGGAGATGCGATGCGATGACGACCACGACGGTATTTACCATCCCGATCACGCATATTTAAGCCGGGGTCATCGGGATAAACTCTGACACAAAGATGCGACGAGGGAGCGGCGGTTGGCCACAGAGGGCACAGAGGGCACAGAGGGCACAGAGGGCACGGAGTTTGGAATACGACGAGGGGATTTGAACCATGAGGTGGCGGAGGTGTGCGTTTTCGCTCAATGAAATCATGAGTTATGGATAATGAGTAGAACAATAAGGCGCTACGCTTCAACGAGAAACGAGCGACGAGTAGCCACAGAGGCCGCGGCGCGGCTCCGCCGCAACCAAAATGTCTTATCCACAGATTTCTCCGATTTCACAGATTCTTGAATCGCGCAGAGAGTAGCAAGCCTGCGGCGAGAAGCGAGGAAACGACGACGAGTAGCCACAGATCACGGAGATGCGATGCGATGACGACCACGACGGTATTTACCATCCCGATCACGCATATTTAAGCCGGGGTCATCGGGATAAACTCTGACACAAGGATGCGACGAGGGAGCGGCGGTTAGCCGCAGAGGGCACAGAGGGCACAGAGGGCACAGAGGGCACGGAGTTTGGAATACGACGAGGGGATTTGAACCATGAGGTGGCGGAGGTGTGCGCTTTCGCTCAATGAAATCATGAGTTAATTGCCTCCCAAAGTTTCTTGAATGCAGCCGCATCGCCGTCGCTGGTCGTTGTAATTGGGTAATCAAAGAGCTTCGCCACAGCGGGGTCTCCGTACCGCTTTTTGTTGTTGAGCCAGGATGTGCAGCGAAATGTCTCCTCCAAATGGCGCTGGATGGTCGATTCAAAAAAATCTCGCGGCAGAAGACCGAAGCGGAACAGAGCGAACTCAGCGGCCACCACCGCATCACGCATTCGGTCGAAGGCCATGCCTACCTCACTAGGTCTGGGGCTTTGGTTGCTGATATCCAGATGTGCCTGCGGCAAATGCTGCGATGATGCCGATTCCTAACTGGATAAAGTTTGCGGGGGACATCATTTCACATCCAAGTTTAGTTTTATGCTCATAGAGAAAACCTCGAAATATACTTTCTCACAGGATACCAATCAAAACCCGAACTGTTAATCTATTGTGTTATAATTCATAAAAATGCACAATGGGTAGATGTAATCCTACTTTATTCCTGATTGTTGAATCTATACGGCTGACGTTTTTTCTCAGCCGCAGGAACGCAGGAACTCCGCCGCATTTTTCGCGTTGTCAAGAAGTAGAAATGTCACCCGCCGCATTTTTCGCTGCATTTTTCGCGTTGACCGGAAGGTCCAAAAAAGCTATAATAATTCCAGCGGCCGGAATGGGCCGGCGTCAGCCGACCCCGGAATCTAATTCCCTGGTCGCTCTTTTTTTTGCTGACCGGCCAGCCAGGACACAACATCAAGATACCGCTCGTCACCCCGGTAGACGCAGGGTTTGATAATCTTGACCCCAGATTGATCGATGGGCTTCATTGGCGCTCCGTTGTTCATCTCTTCCATCTTTCGTAGTGACAGGGCGCAGAGATCACAAAGCTGCAAGGGGTGGCTGGCCTTGGAATCGATGAAGAAACCCTTCTCCACAATCTGCGTGAGCCGTAGTGAGCCTTCGGTGCCCCTTAACGCGCGTATGGTTTTTTCGACATCCGAAACTATCTGCTTATTTTCGTCGGAAATAAACATTCCGCGCGGCCCGTCAGGCTGCGCGCGTAAGTAGTCGTTAACGACCTGGGCGAGGAGGGCGAATGCTGCAACGTAAGGATTGATTACTATGCCGCCAGTCCCAAATTTTGCGTGCAGCCACTTTTGAAACCTCTTTTTTACAATAGGACGATAGATCAAACCGCACTGATGTTTAGGCACCAATTCCAGCCAACTGTCGCGCAGTGCGGTGCGGTCGAAGACACTTAGCCCACTGAAGTGGCCGTGGCCATTACGCAGATCGTTTGCGTGCATTTCGAATCCATCCGGCCGCGTTGGCAGGTGCTTATCCAGTGCCAAAATCAGATCACTCTCCATCGGCTGCCATTTGTCCTCAGGAACGACCAATGCGCAAAGGACAAATACGGGCTGCTGCGGGTCATTAAGGTTGTGTCCAGTATTGCCGGACTCGTCAATGTAAATCAAGTGCATACCTGCTCTCCTTAAAAGTCAAAGCTGCGAGCCGCCGCCGCCAATTCCTTTTCCACCGCCTTGATTGACTCATTGAGATTTCCTGTCGTGAGATTTCCAGCCAGCTTGGTTTTCAGGCCGTGGAGGGTGATAATAATAACGGAGGCATCGGCAGGGGGTTAGCCCCGGTCATTGCCTTTACTTTTTTAATCCTCCTCATGGGCTCTATCCGATTGGCTCCGCAAATCATCCAAGTATGTGATTCGGTAAAGATTCCAATTTCCCGAACCATCTATTTTTGGCTTCTCGCCAGCGAACTGCACGTCCTGAAGTTTGGTGGCATAGGGAGCAAGTTCCGCTCGTGCCGGTTGAGGCATCGGCGTACGCCGCCAGCCCCACCCAAGCGTATATGTTGCCAAATCTGCGAGAAATACACCCGTCGTCAGTTCGGAGTGAACGAAACACGGCTCGGGCACTATTCTGGTGCTGCGGTAGCGTCCATTTTGCGTTCCGAGGAAGTATGCGGCCATATTGCAGCGCCGCCGCCGCGTAATCTCGTGCGCAAAATAGCGTGCGTGATAGGGTGTGGTCATGAAAGTTCCGCATTTCCCAGTTTCGCCGACGGCTGAAAGCATACCGCAAGAATGGTTGGGCGGCTATTGTGTTTAATGATGTGGTGGCGGTTTTGCGCCTTGATGCTACGCCTTAAGATACGCCATAATATATTGCCTGCGGTGACGTTGCGAACTGACATCTGTTGCGTTGTAGCGGTTGATTTCGTCGAACATCGGTAGAGAGGCGAACTGGAGGATTGCTTGAAGCCCGGATCTAAAGCCCACCGCCATCATATACGCATCACCGGGGACGAATTGCGGGAACTTAAGAAGCTTACCTGGGCGATGGTGGAAGCGTTCGGGCTGGACCGGAAAATTGAGAAATATGCCGGGACCCGTCCAATCACATTATATCGTTGAGATCTGGATTGCTTGATAGATGTTATCGCCATGGCACTGGATGATCAGCAGGCATACCCGGACAAGTCGACCCAGGAATATCAGGCCCTGGCACGACTGGACGCACGGTTACGGGCGGAGTATGACACCATTTATCGGGCAGAATCATAGGATTCATTCACCCAACTTCTGTACCCGGCACCATCTCCACCCGCGAATAAAATAACGCCACGGCCTCTTTGCGTTCTTCCGGCGTGAGTCCGGCGGACATGCTATTCTGTCTAAGCCGCGACGGTTAAGTGTTATCCTTGGTCTGATTTGAATTGCCGGGAAATTGGCTTTGCGGTGGCCGTGGATTGTAAATGAATGATTCACGGCCATTGCATTTTGGGAATTTAGAACGGCTGGTCCAGGCCGTGGACCAGGCGGGCGGCGCGGACGGTGTTTTTCAGGAGCATGGCGACGGTGACGGGACCCACGCCGCCGGGGACTGGGGTGATCCATGAGGCTGTTTCGGATACCGCTTGAAAATCAACATCGCCGACGGTTTTCATGGCGCTATTGCCGGCGGCATCTGTCGCGGTAACCCGATTAATGCCAATGTCGATCACTACCGCGCCGGGGCGGACATGGCGGGGTTGAATGAGTCCCGGTTTGCCCACGGCGACGACCAGAATTTCCGCGCGTTGGGTGTGTCGGACCAGATCGCGGGTGTGAATATGGCAGACGGTGACGGTGGCACCGCGTTCGGTAAGCAAAAGTGCGGCGGGGCGGCCGGCGATGCGGCTGGCCCCAACCACGGTAACCTCCGCCCCCTGCAACGGTACGCCGGTGGTGTCAATCAGGGCCACCGCCGCCAGGGCGGTGCAGGGCGCGATGATGGGGTGCCCATAGAGCACATTGCCGATATTAGCGGGGTTGACGCCTTCAACATCTTTTAATATGTCGATATGATATTGCGTCTGCTGCGTGTTGATGTGCGGCGGCAATGGCAGGTGTACCATGATGCCGGTAACACCCGGATCTTTGGCCAGCGCGGCCAGCACGGCATCAAGTTCCGCCTGGGTGATCTGATCCGCAAGTTCATGAAGTTCATACTCCACGCCGGCCTGCGCAAAGGTGCGGGCCTGATTATCAGCATACACACGGGCGGCCGGGGAACTGCCGACAAGAATGGCGGCCAGTCGCACGGACCG
>DAHWIP010000195.1:0-4587 GCA_027344975.1 Phycisphaerae bacterium | reverse complement strand
GGCAGCAGCAGCGTGCCACAGGAATTCATTGATCTGGTGAACAAGTATGGTGGCGCCATGCCCAATGCCAAGGGCGTGCCGGAAGATCAGATTTCCATGGCGGTTCGTAAATACGGTGTGTGCAAAGTCAACATCGATACCGATCTGCGTCTGGCCATGACCGCCAAGATTCGTGAAGTCTTCGCCACCAAACCGGCCGAATTCGATCCGCGTAATTATCTGGGCCCGGCCCGTGAAGCGATCATCGGTATGGTGCGGCGCAAACTGCACGTTCTCAACAGCGCCGGCAAAGCGGAAACAGTCATCGCCCACTGGAAAAAACTCGGTTCGCCCCTGCCGACTTATTACACTCGTAAAAAGGCGGGCTGAGCGATACGGAGCCGCGTCATCATGGCGATGGATTTATTAGATGCACGCGGAGACCGAGACTGATAGCGCCTGCCAGCGCACGACCGGCAGTTCGGCCTGTACATACCAATCATCAAAAACACCCATCCCGGGTACTACCGAGATGGGTGTTTCTTGTTTCGATTGCGGCCGAGTCGGGGTTCAGATACCCCGCATACGCCCCAGGGATAAGAAATCGATCAGCAACCGGCCGAATTCCCCGCGGCAAAGGACGATATCGCCAATCGATCAAGTTTACGAAACACCGCCACCGTGGAAAGCTGAATAACAAGCGGTCGGCGGGCACAGACGGATTATGGGCGCTGTGCCTCAATATTAATCAGTGGGCTGCGTGGTACCGGTGCGGCGCTTACTAAAGCAGCAGGCATAGTCGGCCCTGACGCCACCATAGCCGTTGGGTGATGCATCGTCTGCGAACTGTTACCCGCGAATGCCTGTACAAGAACCAATGCAACAAGAATGCAGGATGGGAGGATCAGGAGCAACTCGCCCGCACGCACAACTCGTCCATACGCATCTGTCTGCGACATCAGGGGATGCAAACGGTGCTGGGCCTTTCGGGCCGACGGAAATGAGCGGGTCCATTCAACCTTAAATGGAAGAGTACCCATAAAAACCTCCTTCTCAAGGAGCGATACACCCTCGCTTTAGCGCGTGCGAGAAACCAATACCTCGCATCGCACAAGCCATCATTGGATGTATGAAGCAATTCGCGTGCCACGCCATCGGCCGTTCTTCGGCATGCCGTAATCTTTAGCAAGTGCTCACCCGCCCACCATTTCTGATGCGCTAAGATTTATTTTTTCTGCCTTTTGCGAAACTATCGCCGCTGCCCCGCGTATACTTCAGATAGATAGAATGTGTGCAATATGCGGAAGCGCAAATACAGTCGGAATTTCGGAATAGATGATCAGGATTGATGAAGCGCAAACAAACAGTTCGTCCCACGTCGATGGCGATTGGAAGCTGATCTGTGTAACCGGGATGATGCGCACTGGGAGCAGCGCCCTGACGCGCGGATTGGCCTCCTTGGGGCTTGAACTCGGCAACCAGGTACAAAAAAGCGAACAGGGCGTTAATCCAACCGGATTTTGGGAAGATGCCTGCACTTACGACGCACTGCACCGCGTTTATCGCGCAATTGGTCTCGGTGAGCATATGTCCGCCGGAGCCGGGAATATCCCTCTCGACCGATGGGAAAGGCCGAAGGTCCGCGCCATCGCCCGGCGGTTGGCGGGCTATCTTAAAGAGTTCCACCGCCAATCCCCAGACCGGATGTGCGCCATTAAAAATCCCAGCATCGGTCGGCTGATTCCCTTCTGGCAGCAGGTGATGGAACAGACTCCATGCTCGGATCGTTACATCGTCACCATTCGATCACCAACTACTGTAGCAGCATCGTGCCGGCGTGCTTGGAATTTTCCCCCTGAACTCTCGTATGCCCTGTGGGTACAGTTCACGCTTGGCGCCATGATTCCCGCCACTCAGGGACGCCCGACACTCGCCGTCGATTATGATGGGCTCATGCTCGATCCTGCCGCGTCGCTGCGCCGAATTGCCCTTTGGGCCGAGATACCCTTCACGCCGGACGTTCAAGACGCCGTGAATATTTTCGCTGGCAGATTTATCCGCCGGGAATTGCGCCATTTTGCCGGCTCTGATGAAATGTCCGCCCCGCCACCTGCCATGCGGATGTATGAATTGCTCAGGCAAGCCGCCAAATGTGGCGAAGGGCTTGAAAGTGCACCATTTCAGCGCCGTTGGCGGGACATGGAATCGCTCGCCTCGCCATACACGAAGAACCTCCACCTGCTGGATGCGGCCAGACGCAAACCGCTGGCAAAACGCATCTACTGGCGCGGGCACAGCGCGGTAAAAGATTCCATTTCCCGCCTGCAGGCCCGGGCGGCAGGGCGCCTTAAGTAATCCACCGTTGAATTTTCATTCTCACCACCCCGCAGTCGAGGTGCCCGTCACCGAGCCTGTTGCATTGAGACTCGACGCCCCAAGCCATACACTGGCAGTGGTATTTCTTTCGGGCATGGAGAATTCATGGCTTCCCGTTCACTGGGCAGGATATTGCTGGTAGAAGATGATCAGGGTGCCCGACAGGCCATTGCACAATGGCTGAAGCAGGCAGGCTACGAAGTTACATCGGTATCCGACGGGCGCGAAGCGCTCGGTGCCATCGATTCATCGGTTCACCTGGTGATATCCGATCTGTGGATGCCGCGGATGGACGGTCTGGCACTGCTTGAAGAGGTACGCCGGCGCGAACCGGCAGTTGAGTTTGTCATGATCACCGGTAATGCGACGGTACCGAGCGCCGTGCGGGCCATGAAACTCGGTGCCTTTGACTACCTGCTCAAGACCTTTGCTCCCCCCGATCTGCTTGATGTGGTGCAGCGGGCCATGGAGCACCGCCGGGTCAAACGTGAAGTCAACGAACTGCTTCCGGGAGGCGACCGAACGCCAAGAATTGAAAATTTCATAGGCCGATCTCCCCAGATGCTGGAGATTGCACGCACCATCGAGCGGGTGGCGGCATTCAAAAGCACCGTGCTGGTGGAGGGGGAAAGCGGCACGGGAAAGGAACTCGTGGTCCGCGCCATTCATCAGCTCAGCCCCCGTGCGGCGAAACCGCTCATCGCCATCAATTGCGCCGCGGTGCCCAGTTCTCTCATGGAAAGCGAACTCTTCGGGCATGAACGCGGCGCCTTCACCGGAGCCAATGAACGCACCAGCGGCTATTTTGAAGCGGCCAGCGGAGGCACTCTTTTTATCGACGAGGTTGGCGAATTGGAGGCCGGCGTTCAGGCCAAGCTGCTGCGCGTTCTGGAATCCGGTATGGTGACGGCCGTCGGCTCCACCCGGGAACGGGCTATCGATGTGCGCGTCTTGGCAGCCACCAATGCGGATCTTGCCGCCTTGGTGGAAAGCCGCCGCTTTCGGGCTGATCTGTTTTATCGACTCAATGTCGTGAGAATCAAATTGCCTCCGCTGCGCGAAAGAATCGAAGACATCCCGCTGCTGGTGGAATCCCTCACACAGCGGCTCTGCACTGAACACGGATTGCCGGCCAAGATGGTGAGTCCGGACTTCATCTCGGCATTACAGCAATATTCGTGGCCCGGAAATATCCGCGAACTGCGAAATCTTCTGGAAAGTCTCCTCGTTCTGGAACAAAAGCCGGAGTTGCAGGCTGCGGATCTTCCCCCCCACATCCGTCAGGCCAGACCCGATCATACGCTGAATCTGGAAGGCGCCGAACGTGAGGCAATTGAACGAGCGCTTCGTACACAATCGGGTGATCGGGCTGCCGCCGCAGAGCAATTGGGAATCAGCGTTCGGACCCTTTATCGTAAAATGGCCAAGTACGGGTTGGATTGAATGGGCGGCACCTTCATTCTAAGATTGACCGACAGGCTAACGTGCCGCCGGGCCGACAGAGGTTGAAAACAGTCATGCACAACAATCGCATCTATCTTGATAACGCCGCAACAAGCTATCCCAAGCCTCCGACCGTCACGGAAGCCATGGTTGATTACGCCCGCGACTGCGGGGCCTCCGCAGGCCGGGGGGCGTACGCCGAGGCGCAAATGTCAGCCGGGGTCCTTCGCGCGTGCCGTGAAAAACTTAACCGACTTTTCAATGGCGAAAATCCTGATCATTTCATCTTCACCCTCAACTGCACGGACGCCCTGAATCTGGCCATTCACGGCTACCTGCGGCCGGGGGATCACGCCATCTGCACCGCCATGGATCACAACAGTATCTTGCGCCCGTTGAACGATCTCGCAGCCCGCGGCCATATCCGTGTGACTCGCGTTCCCGCCGCTGCGGCAACCGGCCTCGTCGATCCAAATCTTATTGAGGCGGCCATCCGGCCCAATACGCGCCTGATCTGCGCCGGTCACGGCAGCAACGTCACCGGTACGGTGCAGGCAATTCATCGCATCGGAGAGATCGCGAAGCGGCACAACATCGCATTTCTTGTTGATGCGGCACAAACCGCCGGCCATCTGCCCATTGATGTCCAGACCGACGGAATTGATTTTCTCGCCGCACCCGGTCATAAGGGATAGATTGTCATCCTTATCGCTTATGGCATTATCGATTATATTAATGACCTTTGTAATTTTTCTCTCTCCAAATATTCCCATATACTTTTCTCCAGAA
>DAHWIP010000194.1:0-4594 GCA_027344975.1 Phycisphaerae bacterium | reverse complement strand
GCAGATGGAATTTATCCAGCGCAAAGGCCCAGGGGGTATCAAAACCCATCGTCTTGAAATCATGAATAACCGATGCACTCTGACTCGTGAGGGCCGCATCAATGGGTTGAAGTCCTGCGGGGAGTGTCTTCTGCTGCGAATGTGAAATGGTCTGAAGATATTCAGCGGCCGAACCCGCCCAGTGGCTGAGCCGACATTGTCGCGATCGAGCCGCGGAGATTGCGACAAACGCCAGTTCGAAGTGCGTTGACTTGGTGATAATCCTGCAAACCTCATCGAATAACTGATCTTGTGAGCAGCGATGGGCAACGAGCTGATTAATCTGACTCAGCGTGGCATATAGATCATTAAGCTGTTGAAGATCGCGTTCCGCAAGCGACTTTTTCTGCAGCGCACCGGTAAGGGATCGATACGTCGTGTAAAAAATGATTCCGACGACGGCAATCAGGCAGAGCACCAGACCGATGTTAAGCAGCAACGTCAGCCGCAGACGCGCCAGACGCACATATAAATCCGACCGCATGTTCCTGAGCGAAAGCGCGAAAACCTGCTCGATATCCCGATTAATAATGCCCGCTCGCTGGTTCAGGATGAGAAGCGACTTCGGATCACCCGTCGCCACAGCTCTCGCTGAATGCAGCAATCGATCGCCATCAACGTCCAGTTGATTGACCGCCTTCGAAAGGGCTATTTGCTGAGGTGTTCTTGGCCGGTGTCGCCCCTTGAGGTTTCGTATGATCGAGCTGATGTCCCGCCAGTCAATCATCTGCGCCAGCTCAATGGCGGAATCTCGCCATTGCGGACTCACCGACGCGTGCGAACGCTCGGTAATAATCGCACGCCGAATTAAGTTGGTTTGCTCGACCAAATCCATCAGATTATTCGACAGCGCCCGAACATCGTGTTGGATGGCGGGGTTACGATCCGCTGAAAATTTCACCGCAGTCGTCGCCTGGCTGTATGTACTCCAGAGCGCCATGATGGCGTTCGTCTCGATCTCGTCCGTCTCTCTTCTTTGCCCAGCTTGTGGATTTTTGGGAACCGAATGGATCTGTCTTGCGATGTTCTTCCACCGATATTCCAAACCGATCCGCTGCGCCAAAACGCGATTCGCACTGACAAATCTTGCCAGCGAGATCCGCATGTTGTGCCAGGCACGGGTTACAGTTCCCTCCTTCAGGGTGTCGCCGACCGAACGCTCCTGCCACGCAATCTGATGATTTTCAATGGAAGTAATCAGCGGAAGAATGGAACTTACATATCGAGACCAGGTAATCTCACCTTTTAAGATACCCATTTTGTCCGATTCATTGCGATAAACTTGAAACAGGGGCACCGCGATCGCGACCACAAGCCCCAAGGCAACGAGCGTAAAGCGCGTCGGTAAGTTGATCCGCTTGATCATGCTGGTGATCGGATCAGCCATCAGTGTATGTCCAAAATAACCATCAGCTAAGTTATCGGCGAATTTGCTCTGCGAAGTCGATTCCGATTTCATCTCACCCTCTGCCTGCCGATGCGTGCCAAAAACTTCGAGCCACCATGCTCTTTTACGCAAATATCTATAACGGAATTCTCACTCAAATTCCAGTCAACGCCCGATAACGCCGCCACCTCGCGTAGATCACGACCGATTCGCCCGCTTCCTTCTATCTTGCCTATTATCTTTGATGTATCCATGGACGGATGATCCCGTTGACGTGGAAATGAGCTCGTATCGTGGCTTGCTGCGGTTCGGGAACCGTTGGTATTGCCTTGGCGAAAGTTTACATCTATACTAAAGCGAAATTAGTTGCGATTGCGCAATTATTCTTCTTAAGGGTACTTTAGTGGGTCGAAGCAGGGCCGTAGTGAAAGAGAAAATCAGACATACTCTGAAGCTGACTCCTGGAGGATTTGCCGTCAGTTTAGCCATTGGCGGCGTTTGCCTCGCCTTAAGTGGCTGCTCGTTTGAGCCGAAGTTACACGTGCCGGCCGCACCGAATACCAACCGGTACAACCCCGGTGGCAAACAGACTACGACCGGTAAAGCGGTTACTCGTACCGGAAATGCCGGCTCGAAACAGCGGTTTGTTTACGGCGCTCGGGTGGAACGCCTCTGGTGGCAGTTGTTCCATTCGCACGCCCTGAACAATCTTGTGCGCCGGGCCATCCGCCACAACCCGAGTATCAAAATATCTGAATCCAATCTGTCGCAGGCCTATGAAAACCTGAAATCGGTTGAGGGTATCTTCTGGCCGCAGGTTTCTCTTAACACCAGCGGTGAGCGCCAGCGCCAATCGGGCGAATCCTTCGGTGGTCCATCACGCACATTCAGTCTATACACCGGGCAATTGGAAGTTTCGTATACGCCTGATATTTTCGGCCTCAATCGGCTCGTGTCCCGATCCTTCAAAGCACAGGAAGACGCTCAGCGCTACGCCCTGCAGGAGGCGTATCTCACCGTTGAGGGGGACACCGTTGTCACAGCAGTGGCCGTCGCTGAATTGCATGCCGAAATCAGCACAACGCGCAGACTCATTAAAGATCAGCGTTACATCCTCAAAATCATCACCCAGCAGTACCGGCTCGGCGCCGTACCGTATCTGGATGTCGTCAATCAGGAAAGCCAACTGGCCAGTACTCAGGCGACACTTCCGCCGCTGCTTCAAAGCTACTCCGCCGAGCGCAATTCGCTCGCCGTGCTTCTCGGCCGCATTCCCTCGATGGCAGATCTTCCCAAGCTGGATATTCACGCCTTTACCCTACCGGTGAGATTACCGGTGTCGCTGCCGTCCATACTGGTCCATCAGCGGCCGGACATCCTCTCGGCGGAGGCACAACTTCGAGTCTCCAACGCCGCTGTCGGTGAGGCCATCGCCAAGATGTACCCTCTGATTCAGCTTACCGGTGCAATCGGTTTCGAGAATGGTCGGCTCTCCCACTTTTTCGATGCATCGAGCCTGATCTGGTCGATCGCGGGTTCTCTCGCCGTGACGATTTTTGATGGCGGCACGCTTCGGGCCAATAAAAAAGCCGCCGAATATGCCCTTAAATCAGCCGTTTATTCATACAAGTCGACCATCCTCAATGCGTTTAATCAGGTGGCCACGGCATTGCGTGCCGTCAAGCACGATGCACAAAGTCTTTGTTTCAATGAGGCGGCTTATCGCGCCGCCGAAAAAGCGTACAAACTTGCCCAGTTTGAATACCGGGATGGGTCGATTGATTACGTCACGCTCCTTACCAGCGAAGTGCAATATCAGCAATCGCGTTTGGCCGTGGTGAGGGCCGCTTCACAGCGCTACGCCGACACTGCCGGCCTGTTTGTCGCTCTTGGTGGAGGGTGGTGGCCGAAAGCCGATGCATCGGCTGAGCAGCAAAAATGGATGCAGACGACACTGATGAAGCATCGCCAGATCGCAGAGCGTGCCGGCACCGCGCGGGTTGACGTCAAAAAGGTGCAGAGCGGATTTACACCCCCCTCCCCCAAAGCACAGAACCATGATGGGAGTTCCTTGAAATGACACGTTTCATTTTCGGTTTGATCTTGGTTTTATCGTTTTTCGCCATCCTGGCGGGACTGTTCAAATTCAAGGCTTTTGTAAATTCCAAGATTGCCTATGCCATCAGCCATCTTCCGCCGCCGGTCGTGACTGTCTCAAGTGCCAAAGTCACCCAGGCGAAGTGGGAACACACCATCAGTGCCGTCGCCAGCTTGACGGCGGTGCAGGGCGTCAACGTCACCGCACAGATCGCCGGCAACGTCACGGGTATTTATTTTCACTCCGGAGAGCCGGTAAAAGCCGGGCAACGTCTGGTGCAGGTGGATGACAGCACCCAATTGGCACAGCTACGTGCCGATGAAGCCAATGAGGCGCTTGCAAAAATCAACGTCGATCGAACCCGCAAGCTCATCGCCCATCGGGCGGCGTCACAGTCGCAGCTCGATACCTATGTCGCAACTCTCGCCAACATTAAGGCGGTGGTCGGTCAGGATAAAGCAACTTTAGCCAAACTCGACATCACCGCACCATTTTCCGGTTATCTCGGCATTCGGCAGGTAAGTCTCGGGCAGTATCTATCGCCCGGAACCTCCGTCGTGACAATCAATAAATGGACACCCATCTACGCCGATTTTAATATTCCGCAGAACGAATTCCCCGAATTGAAAGTAGGCCGAAGCGTATCGCTTGCCGTCGATGCCTACCCGAAACATATGTTCATGGGAAAAATTCAGTCCATTTCCTCCAACGTGGATACCAACTCCCGTACCATTCAGGTTCAGGCGGAATTCAAAAACCGCCATCTGCTGCTTCGGCCCGGCATGTTCGGTGAGGTGACGGTGCATACCGGCAAAATCAATACTTATGATGTCGTGCCCGATACCGCTATCACCTATAACACCTACGGTGATTACGTGTATCTCATTATCAGTAAACCCGCAGAGACTCAATCTGCAAAGACTCCGAAAAACGCAAAGTATCAGAAAATCGTCAAACAGGTTCCCGTTGTGGTGGGGCCGGAGCGTGACCAGATGACGGCCATCTTATCGGGTCTGAAGCCGGGCGAGTCGGTGGTGACTGCGGGGCAGATCAAGCTCCATCCCGGAGCC
>DAHWIP010000193.1:0-4635 GCA_027344975.1 Phycisphaerae bacterium | reverse complement strand
GGGACGGTGCAGTGTTATCCGAATCAATGGCCCGCGATCAGCACCAACGACCGCATTGTGATTGAAACCGCCAAATTGCCGCTGGAGACGACGGTGCTGCTGCCGCCCCGAAGCTGGCGGCAGGAATTGACGTTTGACACGCGGTTTGAAAAACTGCTGCGTCGCTGCCGGGAACTGGGGCTTTCGCGAATCGCCTATCCGATTGAGCGATCGTGGCGCGGCGGGCGTGCGGAGCGTGCACCGGTCGGTTTTGTTTCCTCCGGTATGTCGTACACGATGCTGGTGCATGCCCTGACGGAGATGGGGCTGCTGGGGCAGTTTCCGATATTAAAACTCGCCTTCAGTTATCCGCTGGATACCTCGCTGGTGGATGAACTCTCGCAGATGTGCGAGCGTGTGATTGTGGTGGAGGAACGCCGCAGCTTTATTGAAAAACAGATATCCGAGCATATCACGCGCACTCGCCAGCGCGACCCTGAATCACCCACATCCCGCATTCAGCTCTGGGGTAAGACCTTTCCGAAGGATATGCCGGGCATTCCGTCGGTGCGCGGGCTTCACCCGTCGATGCTCATTGAAATTCTCACCCGCCTGCTGCGTGATACACCGAATATCCCGCATGAGCTTTCCAACGGCCGCCTGACGCAGGAGCTGGAAACCATCGAACTGGCGGGTAAAGGCGCCGATCCGGTGCCGGTTCGCACGCCGGCTTACTGTCCCGGCTGTCCGCACCGGGATTCGTCGAGTGCTCTGCTGGAGATACGCAAGAATCTGCTGGACCCGGAATACATGTCGCGCAACTACGGTCTGGGCCCGATTGATCTGGTGGCCCACGGCGACACGGGCTGCTACACCATGATGATGTTTGAGCCCAACAAGCCGCTGATGCATAACTACAGTGGTATGGGGCTCGGGGGAGCCACCGGCGGGGGAGTCGATCCGTTCATCCGCAATAAGCAGATTGTATTCATGGGGGATGGGACGTTCTTTCATTCGGGGCAGGTGGCGATCGCCAATTCCATCAACCAAGGCCAGGATATCACCTACATCATCCTCGAGAATAAGACGACGGCCATGACGGGGCACCAGCCCAATCCGACTTTGCAGGAAGATATTCTGGGCAATATGGTTCTGGCGCATGATATTGAACGCATTGTGCGGTCGATGATTCCGGAAGCGGCCGGCATGCTGCGGATCAACGGCAAGGACGGCCGGCAGGAACCGCAGGCCCGCGTGATCCGCTTTGATCCGTCCAAACGCGATGAATACAAGGAGATGCTGGAGCGGGTGATCCTTGAAGACGGCGTCAAGGTGATGATTGCAGACAAAGAATGCGGCATCACCTTCAACCGGCGTAAGCACCGGGCTGAGGTGCAGGAGAAAAAAGAGCACGGCTTTATCCGCCAGAAGACCTATATGAATGTGGCGGAGGAAGTCTGCGAGTATTGTCTGGAATGCACCAACCAGACCGGCTGTCCGGCGCTCAAGGTGGTGACGACCGATTACGGCTCGAAGATTCAGACCGACTTTACCACATGTGTGAATGACGGCGCCTGTGCCCGCATCCATGCATGTCCGAGTTTTGAACAGGTGGTAATCACGCGCAAACGCCCGCCGCGTATGCCCGATGAGGTGGTCGATCTCACCGGCATGCCCGAACCGCCGGTATTAAAAATGTCCGATCAATGGCGGTGCTATCTGGCGGGTGTCGGCGGGATGGGTATCGGTGTGGCGGGGGAGATTCTGGTGCGGGCGGGGCACAAGGAAGGTTACCACATCAATTTCATTGATAAAAAAGGACTGGCCATCCGTAACGGCGGCGTGTTCAGTCAGTTGGTGTTCTCACGCGACCAGCACTCCACCTCCGCCATCACCCCCTTCGGCAAGGCGGATCTGCTGATTGGTATTGATGCGCTGGAGGCGGCCCGGGCTGTTTCACCGACCGACTATCTGCGCGTCGCCTCACCCCGATATACGCGGGCGGTGGTGAATACCGGCAAGACGGCGACGATTCTCTCCCTGCTGGGCCGCGAGGATTTTTCGCCCGAAGCCGTTGCAGCGGCCATCGAAAAACATTGCAAACCGGGCGGCTTTTTCAGCTTTAATGTCAGCGATCTCTGTGAGCGTCTGCTGGATTCCAAACTATACGCCAACATCATGATGCTTGGGGTGGCGTATCAGCTCGGCTTCATACCGGTGTCGTACAAGAGCATCACCTGGGCGATACGCCACGCTGTGCGACGCGAATTTGAACGCAATTACCGGGCTTTTAATATCGGGCGGAAGATTGTCCTGCGGCCGGACCTCTTCGGCGTTGCGGCCCCGCGCGATATTGAAACCGTGCCCGATGCTGTTGAACGCAAGGCCAAAATCCTCATCGCCAGTTCCATCTGGGGGCGCCGTAATGCCGACGCTTATCGCACGATGGTGCGGGAAGCGCTGGAGCGGATGCCGCTGCTCGACGAGGCGGCCAAGCGTGATTTTGTCATCCGCATTTTTGACGCCATCCAGTGGGGGACGCTCCCCTATGCCCGCAGCTATGTGTCGCGCGTTGTAAAAACCTATCAGCAGGACAATGCCGAACGCAACTTTGCGGTAACCAGAGCGGTGATCTGGAATCTGGCCAAGGTGATGATGATTAAAGATGAAATCTACGTGGCCATGATGTACACCAGCCCGGAGAAGTACCGCCGTGATCGCCGTCGATTCAACGTGAATCCCAGCAACGGGGATAAGATCACGTATCTGCATCTGAACCGACCGGAATTTGACATCGGAGGCCTGAAGATACGCTTCTCGATGAAAGGGCGTGACTGGCAGATGCGCGTGATGCGCCATTGCCGGTGGGCACGCAATCTGCTGCCGGCATGGCATGCGAAGGAGAAAAATTTCCGCGACTGGTACATCCGGCTGGTGGATACGTGCCGACTGCATGAGCCGTGGCTGTATAACCTGTGGCTCGATATCCTGAAAACCCCCGAACCGGTCACCGGCTATCGTGAGGTGCGCTATCCGAAAATGGAGGCGGCTCAATCGCGGGCTGAAGAATTGCTCGCCGCCATCGCTGCCGGAGAAAAGGACAGCCGGTTGCGTAATCCACCCCGCAACTACAACCTGAGCAATCAGGTGATCGGAACATTCCGGGGCGGCGATTGATGTTCATGGATGTTACCGCTGCAAAAATCGCCGCCGGTGCGGCAGGGTGGGTGCATGTCTGAATCGAGTTCGCTTTCCGCTGCGCCATCCGTTGAAAATCCGCGGCCAATCCAATCCGGTGCCGCCGGCAAATCGTTCATGGCGTGGCTGCGCTTTCTGGGTATCGCAGCGGTTGGCGCATCGCTGGACCTGTGGACCAAATATCTGGCGTTCAAAGACCTGGGTTATCATCCGCATGCCGCACCCATCACGGTGATTCCCCATGTGCTGTGGCTGAAAACCACGCTCAATGGTGGCGCGGTTTTCGGAATCGGGCAGGGGCTTTCGCTGATGTTTGTCGCCATGAGCATCGTCGCCATCGCGTTCGTCGTCTATGTTTTTGTCAGCAGCCATCGGCGGCACTGGGTGGTGCATATTGCACTGGGCCTGATTCTCGCCGGTGCCATCGGCAACATGTACGACCGCATATTCAATCATGGCATGGTGCGGGATTTCATTCTGCTGACCCACTGGCCATGGATTTTTAATATTGCTGATTCCATGCTCTGCATCGGTGTACCGCTGCTGGTGCTCTGCTGGCTGCTGCTGCCCGGCCCGCGCTACCGCAACGGGGAATCTCAGGAGACCGGCCGTGCGTAAATCCCAAGCCGCCGAGCCCGCACCGATCCGGCGTCTTCTCGATGCCATCAAAAACCGCACCGCCGTGGTGGGTGTCATCGGTCTTGGGTATGTGGGCCTGCCGCTGATCCGGGCGTTCTGCGCCGGCGGGCTCAAGACGATGGGGTTTGATGTCGATGCGGAGAAAATCCGCAAACTCAAGGCGGGGCAGAGTTATATCCGGCACCTGCCATCTGAACTGGTGGCGGAGCTGGTCAAATCCGGCAAGCTGACTCCAACCGAGGATTTTTCGCGCCTCTCCGAGTGCGATGTCCTGATCATCTGCGTCCCGACACCGCTGACGGTGAATCGTGATCCCGATATGCATTATGTGGCCGGTACGGCGCAGACCATCGGCCGTCATCTGCGTCCCGGCCAATTGATTGTGCTGGAGTCCACCACTTATCCGGG
The DNA here is from genome assembly GCA_027344975.1 of Phycisphaerae bacterium. Taxonomy (GTDB): domain Bacteria; phylum Planctomycetota; class Phycisphaerae; order WQYP01; family WQYP01; genus JAJZGD01. Next base: position 411 of record DAHWIP010000193.1, on the reverse strand, counting down.
CACCACGCGGGAAGTGGTGCTGCCGCTGCTTGAGAAATCGGGCCTGGCGGTGGGGCGCGATTTTCTGCTGGCCTATTCGCCGGAACGTGAAGACCCGGGTCGCGTGGATTTTCAGACGGCCGATATTCCCAAGGTGGTCGGCGGGTTTGACGCCCTGTCGCTGGAAGCGGCGGCCGGTCTCTACGCTCATGCCGTGAAAACCGTCGTGCCGGTGGAATCCTGTGAAATCGCCGAGGCGGCAAAAATATTGGAAAATTGCTATCGCTGCATCAACATTGCCATGATCAATGAACTCAAGATGATCTTCGACCGCATGGGGATTGATGTGTGGAAGGTCATCGCGGCGGCCAAGACCAAGCCGTTCGGTTTTCAGGCGTTCTACCCCGGTCCCGGTCTCGGCGGCCATTGCAT
>DAHWIP010000192.1:0-4658 GCA_027344975.1 Phycisphaerae bacterium | reverse complement strand
GATTTATCGCGCCAGCGCCCGCCAGATCGGCGTCTGAAAATCCTTTGGATGCAAGGCATACCAACTGTAAAGAAAACTATATGCCGTCGGTATGTTTGCCGGTGCAATGACGCTGGCCGTATTGAGCGCCAGATCCTGCCAGCACTGTATGACAACATTCTCGCCGCCGACCTTCAGATGTACCACACCGGCCTCATTTTTTATCCGTACCAGCTTGTCGATCGGCAGTGGATACCAGTGATGCCGGATACGCAGGACAATAATTTGCGACTTGGCGGGCGGTTTGGTTTTATGCCACATCGGCGAAACGGGATAGTGAATATCAGTCGGATCGTGATCGTAGGAATGATACACATCTTTACGGTACGCCGGAAATAATCGCGGTATCCCTTCAATCATCGTGGTTTTCGGAAACATCGCTTTCCACTTGTGCCACGTGACGATCGCGAAGGGGAGCGGCTTAAGTTTGGCGTGTTTCGCAGCCGCCGGGCCGGTGATGGCTCGGCACAGCATGGGACACCACAAGCTCTCCTTGGAATTGGATTTCTCCCGATTGTAAATCAGAAGATTACCGTCGCAGATCAGTCCGCTGTAACCGAACCGCTGCACGCCCCCGTCCGTTCTTCGACTGAATACCATCGCGCAGGATGAAAAGGCATCCCAATAGACAACGATCGGCTTTCCACCCAGACGATCATTAACCAACGCATGCCAGTTCATGATCGGAATCGGATACGCACGCGCCTGACCATGAATCACAACGCCGATCACCCGGTCCGGCCCCTGGATGTACCCGCCGGAATCCGCCAGACCGGCGTTGATGCTTGATACCTCCGGTGGCTTGATGGTGTACGGGTGGTCAAGCGCCGCCAGACCGTCCTTGTAATTACCGCCGGCTCTGAGCAACTTTCGAGGCACCAGGCAGGGCGTGAGTGGAAACTGATAGGTCGAAACGTGCACCCCATCGCCGATGATCGGCCGCACCTGTCCGTGTACCAGTGGAATGATGATCTTTTTGACGATCAGGCCCGCCGTGATGGCCGCCACCAGCACGACAATCCATCGCCCCGAAGAGAAAAAATTTTCTATCGCACGTCGCATGGATGGTGAACCCTCGCAGGTAGATGGAGGTACATGCCGAAAATTAATATCGGCTGATTTTCAGCAGCAGCGGATGCCGAGCACTGGTTCGATGCGCATGGTACGGAACACGATCCACCACCAGCACGGCCAGGAGAAGCGGCAGGTAAATCACACTGGCCAGAAAGAGTCTGCGGGCGGAAGGCCGACTTGTCCGCCGTCGAAATCCGATCGACAGAACAACCAGACCCGCGCTCAGCAGCACGCCGAGAATAAGGAATGTCAATCCGGCGGAATTCACTACCGTGAGCCCGGCGGCCAGCGGTATCAGCAGCAGGCTGTAGAGCACGGCCATATTCCCCGTGGTTCTGCCGGTCGGATCAATCAGCGGCAGCATTCGAAAACCCGCGCGGGCATAGTCATCCTTATACATCCACGCCAGGGCAAGAAAATGCGGTATCTGCCAGATAAAGAGAATCCCCGCCAGCAGATAGGCCGGAGCCGCCAGAGACCCGGAGGCCGCCGCAAACCCCATCAAGGGCGGCACGCCGCCGCAAATCGCACCCACCACCGTATTGAGCGTCGTGAGACGCTTAAGCGGCGTATAGATAAATGCATAGATGACCAGATTCCCCAAGCCAAGCAAGGTTGCGAGCACATTCGTCCCCACCAGCAGGCAGATCATGCCGAACACGCCGGTGAAAATGGCCAGCATCATCGCGGTGGACCGGGCGATGCGTGCCGCCGGCAAGGGACGGTTGTGCGTCCGTTGCATTTTGGCATCCAGCCTGATTTCCCACCATTGATTCAGCGCCGACGCGCTGCCCGCCAGCATCCAGGTGCCCAAGCTCAGTGCAACCAACGAAAGCCAGTTCACCGCCGTACCCGATCCGAGGAAATAGCCCACCAGTGCGGTGATGACCACCATTCCCGTCAGCCGGAGTTTCAGCAGGGTGGCGATATCACCCAGAAGGGTCGTTGGCGACGCGGCAGTCGTGCACGGGGCGCTATGCTCCAGCTCCGTTGTACCTTGAGTTGCTACCGTCATGCATCCGATCCTGCCGGAGTGTTACGTCCGACTTACGCAGTCCGCTGCCTTCACCGGAGCGTCCGTCCGCCCGGTAACTCCGTCTATGAGCATTGTAGCACCCGGCCGGCTCCGGCGCACACCGGCGGGTATCTGCCGCGTGCCCGATAATCGCCGCCGTGATGCCGATCGCAGTTCTTATTTATTCCAAAATGCACTGCCAAATACCGCGTCGGAATCGAGCTCCGCTTCAATCCGCAGCAATTGATTGTATTTGGCGACTCGGTCCGATCGGGCCGGTGCACCCGTCTTGATCTGACCGCAGTTGGTCGCAACGGCAATATCCGCAATCGTGGCATCTTCCGTCTCGCCGCTGCGGTGGCTCAATACGGCGCTGTATCCGTTACGCATCGCCAATTGCACCGCTTCCAGCGTCTCGGTCAGGGTGCCGATCTGGTTTACCTTCACCAGAATGCTGTTCCCCACGCCCATCGAGATTCCCTTCTGCAGATACTCGGTGTTGGTGACAAACAGATCGTCGCCGACCAACTGCATCTTATCCCCCAGGCGGTCGGTCAGCTTTTTCCAGCCATCCCAATCCCCTTCCGCGAGTCCGTCCTCCAATGAGCGGATCGGGTATTTGCTGCACCATCCATCCCACAGGTCGATCAGTTGATCATTCGACATGTAGTTGGTTGGATCGCTCTTGAAGAGTTTATATTTCTTCTTCCCGTGATCCCACAACTCGCTGGCCGCCGGATCCAGTGCGATAAACACATCCTTGCCCAGTTTGTAGCCGGCGGCTTTAACGGCTTCGGCAATCACTTCGAGGGCTTCATCATTGGATTTCAGACTCGGCGCAAAGCCCCCTTCATCACCCACCGAGGTGCTGAGCCCCTTTTTGTGCAGCACCTTCTTGAGCGTGTGATAAATTTCGCACCCCATCCGCAGCGCGTGCGAAAAATTTTTGGCACCCCACGGCTGGATCATAAATTCCTGAAAATCCACATTGTTATCCGCGTGCTTACCACCGTTGAGAATATTCATCATCGGTACCGGCAGCTTACAGGCCGCAGCACCGCCGAGATACCGGTACAGCGGCAGGCCGAGATAATTGGCCGATGCCTTGGCCACCGCCAGCGAAACGCCCAGAATCGCGTTGGCGCCCAGCTTGCTTTTATTTTTTGTGCCGTCGAGTTTGATCATCAGATGATCAATCCCCTCCTGATCCCGCGGGTCCGCCTCGATGAGTTCCGGTGCGATGATCGTATTCACATTCTGAACGGCCTTGAGCGTGCCCTTGCCCATGTATCGCTTGGCATCACCATCACGCAGTTCCACCGCCTCGTTTTCGCCCGTCGATGCACCGCTGGGCACGGCGGCACGCCCCATCGTTCCATCGCTCAGAATTACATCCACTTCCACGGTCGGGTTGCCGCGGGAGTCCAGAATCTCCCGGGCTATCACATCGGCAATCATAATTTCCATTTGCGGCTCCCAATATCAATCATAACGGTCGGCTCTTTCAAGGCGGCAGGTAACACACCCTGCCACCCGGCCGAGGCAACAAACCCATGAGATTAGCAGAAAACATGGCGGTTTGCCATGGACGCCGGTGCGGTTTGGTTCGCCTGAAATTTTGCGTTACACTCTGTAAACGATTCGGGATTACACCTTGCACGGAGGCATCGCGGGTGATGATGATTTCCAACTCTTCAGCGTCGGTCGGTTCTGATTCCTTTGTGCATCTCCACGGCCACAGCCATTATTCTCTGCTCGACGGTGGCGCTACCGTTGAAAAGCTCTGTCAACGAGCGGCCGAACTCAACATGCCCGCCCTGGGCCTGACCGATCACGGTAATCTTTTCGGATTGGTGGATTTTTACACCTGCGCCAAAAGCGCCGGTATCAAACCGATTCTCGGCTGCGAATTTTATGTCGCGCCCGGCTCCCGCTTTGAAAAAGAAGCCCACGGCATCAGCGAAGCCGCCTATCACCTCGTCGTGCTCGCAAAAAATGCGGCGGGATACAAAAATCTCATTAAACTTGCCAGTCTGGCCTACCTTGAGGGTTTTTACTATCGGCCCCGCGTCGATAAGGAATTGCTTCACCGGTATCGCGAAGGACTTATCGTCATCAACGGCCATTTCGGCACCGAAATCGCCGCCTGTCTGCAGCGAGGCGATGCCGCTGCGGCTCTCGATGTGGCCGGCCAGTACAGGGATATGTTCGGCGAAGATTTTTTTGTTGAATTGCAGAATCATGATGATCCGGCGCAGATCAGCATGATTCCCCAACTCCTGGATCTTGCCCGCCGGGCCGGATGTCCGGTTGTCGCCACCAACGATCATCATTATCTCAAACAGGACGACTACGACGCCCACGATGTGCTCTGCTGCATCAGCATGGGCAAGACGCTCGATGACCCGGATCGACTGCGCTACTCCCGGCACTTGTATCTGAAAAGCCCCGCGGAAATGCGCCGCATCTTCAAGGATATTCCGGAAGCGTGCGACGCCACGCTGAAAATTGCAGAAATGTGCGATGTTAC
>DAHWIP010000191.1:0-4675 GCA_027344975.1 Phycisphaerae bacterium | reverse complement strand
TGCGGTCCGCCATGCGACTGATGCAGTCATCCAAACAGACGATCGCGCTGGTGGTGACGCGGCAGAAAAAAATTATCGGCATGGTGACGATCAAAGATCTGGTGGAAGAACTCATCGGCGATATTGATCACATTTGAGCGGTCTGGTGCAGCCGGACCGTTAGCCACCGGAATGCCGGGCGGATCTGCCGCGTCAGTGCAGATTGGTAAGTTCAACACCAAGTTTTTCCAGTGCCGCCTTGGCAGCGAGCTGCTCCGCAATTTTTTTGCTGCTGCCCCACTGCGGCTCATAGCGGTCGGTTCCGATGGTGACATAGACCTGAAACTGCTTGTCATGATCGAGCCCGGATTCCGACTGAAGATGGTAAACCGGGGTGGTGCCCAATGCCCGCTGCGCGTGGTGCTGCAGGATGGATTTATAATTCTGATCGTGCTGATTGCGGATAATTTCATCAATATGCCTGCCGATCAGCGGCAAAAGAAACTGGCGTATCGCGTTGAGATTGCCGCCGCTGTCGACATACACGGCGCCGATAATCGCTTCGAGAAGCCCGGCCGCGACACTCATGGGGAGCCCGCCGGAGCGATTCATACCGGCGCCCACCCGCACCAGAGCGGAAAGTCCGATCTCATTGCTGATCTGGGCGCAGGTTTTCCGACTCACCGCCGCGGCTTTGATCACGGTCAGATCACCCTCGCGCCGATCGGGGTAGATGGTGTAAACGTGATCACATACGAGTAATCCGAGGACGGCGTCACCGAGAAATTCAAGACGTTCGTAATTGTGAAGGTGATGGGCGACGGCCGAGGAATGCGTCAGCGCCGCATCGAGCAGCGATGCGTCATTAAATTTGTAGCCGATGATCTTTTCGCACCTATTGAGGCTCTCGAGGTCCACCATGGCGAAACTTCTCCCGACGTGAAGATGGTGTCTTCACGATCAAAATATTCGGCGGCTTGATTGCCCGCGGTTTTGTGACGCTGAACGCCCCGATTGCCTTATCACTGCACTGGCAAGCAGGGCGAGCGGCGTCGCCAACCTGCATGGACTGCGTGGTGCCTGTCGCAAACCCGGTGGAAACCCACCGAAACAGAATCTGCAACCATACTTTTTTAGCACCACCAAAGCCGAAAATCTACTGCGCCGGGATCCAAGATTTGATCCAACCGATCCGGTCCGGCAGAATTTCTATCGGCCAAGTGCGCGCAGGAGCGTAAGAAAATTCGACATGTCGGGAGGGAGCGGCGCCTCAAGCGTCATGCGACGATATTCGATGGGGTGAACAAATTGCAACCGGAAGGCATGAAGCGCCTGCCGGTCGATAATCGGTGCCGTATCCTGCGGAGAAACAGGTGGCGAGCCCAGATCAGCGCGACGAATCACTCGCCCACCGTAGTCCACATCGCCTGCGATCGGATGGCCGATAAACGCCATATGCACACGGAGCTGATGCGTGCGGCCGGTTTTGGGTGAGAGTTCCACCAGTGAAAAATCGCGGAAACGCTCGACCACCGTATAGACGCTTTGTGCCGGGCGTCCGGTATCTTTCCGAACCGCCATTTTTTCGCGGTCATGTGGATTCATGCCGATGGGCGCATCGATGAGATCGGAATCGAGCGTGGGGCAACCGTGAACAATTGCCAGATACGTTTTGCGAATGGTGCGGCGTTCAAACTGCCCGGCGAGTCGCCAGTGGGCCTCATCGGTTTTAGCGACGAGGATGATGCCGGTGGTATCGCGGTCGAGGCGGTGGATGATTCCCGGTCTCCAGGGATCACTTCCGGTGGAAAGGGTACCGGCGGTCACGCGGGCATGATGAAGCAGGGCATTGATCATCGTGCCACTCCAGTTGCCGCGTGCGGGATGCACGATCAATCCGCGCTGTTTATTAATGGCGATGAAGTGATCATCTTCATGGATGATGGATAACGGGATCGGCTCGGGAAGGGCCTCGTGAGATGAGACGGGGGGCATTTGAACGGCAACGACATCCCCGGCCCGCAGCACGGTGCTGGAGCGTGCGATGCGTCCGTTGACCCGGGCCATTCCAGCCTTGATAAGTTTCTGCAGGGAGGCGCGGCTGTGATGCGGAAGGCGATCTTTCAGATAGAGGTCCAGGCGTTTGATCAGATCGTGGCGGATATGAAATTCACGCTGCGGGGAATCATCCGATGCCAATTCGGAATCTTCCGGAGCGGCATCCACCGCCGGTGGCGAGGGCACATCCGGAACCGCGATTTCGGTCGGCGGCGTTTGATTGACGGTACGCTTGCGAGCCATGAGTAAATTGTATCCGAACAGACCGGATCAGGGTTCCACAGCACCGGGTGGCGAGTCATCAGCGGGCGGGCATTTTTCCCGCCGCTTCGAGCTTTTTAATGTGACGGCGCACCAGCCACATATCGAGCAGACCGCCGAGGGTACTGGCACAGATGTAAAGATTCAGTCCCGACGGGGCGTTATACAGAACGATCGGCAGGATGAGGATCATGTACTGTGAGATAGCCTGGGCCTGCTTCTGCTGGGGATCGGTGGGCTTGGGTGCGAGGCGCATCTGAAAGCGCATCTGGAAGAAAAATACAATGCCCAGAAGAATCGGCAGCAGGTTCAGCGCCATGAAGCTCTGACCATGGTACATGTAACCGAGAATCGGGATGTGGAACGGCGTATGAAAGACGGCAATGGAATCGGGGTTGGCCAGATCGTTGATCCAGCCGGGAATAAATGACGCCTGACGCAGGTCGATATCCACGGCCAGCCCGGAATAGAGGGCGATCCAGATCGGCATCTGGAGCACCATGGGAAGGCAGCCGAGAACCGTGCCGGCGGGATTGACCCCATGTTTGGCGTAGAGGGCCATCATCTCCTGATTCAGTTTGGTGCGATCCTTGCCGTATTTTTCCTTGAGCAACTGCATTTCGGGCGCAAGAACCGCCATCTTCCGCTGCGAGCGGGCCATGCTCACCTGGCTCATGCGGGTAAGCGGATGGAGACAGATGCGCACGGCAATGACCAGCACCATGATGGCCAGGCCGTAATTGTGAACCACCATATAAATCCAGGTGAGCAGTTTCATGATGGCCAGCGCCAGCCATGAGAATGTCAGAAACGCGCAGGGGCTCCCCTGATCGAATTGAATAATATTGATGTATTGATACAGATTGAATGCCGCCGCACTGCTGCCGGCGGGTGCATGGGCGGACCCGGCGAGGATCGAGCGTTTTTTGGGCCCGAAATAGACCGTCAGCGGAAGGCCGGTCACGGCATGCGGGGCGAGTTGCAGGGTTCGGGTGTGGATGATCACCGCCGAGGCGCCGCGCGGATCAGCCTGAGCCGCCTCTGGACCCACCCGCCGCAAGATCGCCTTACCCCAGGCCTGAACCTGCGGCAACTTGCGTCCGTCATCCATCAGATCGTAATGAACCTTCCCCCACGGCAGTGGCCGCATGATGGCGGTAAAAAACCGATTGCTGGAGGCAATCCACAAAAGACGATTGACGCCGTGGAAAGACCCGAGCTTATGAGGTGATGTATTGGCACCCAGAAGCGAGGGTTGATATATCTCCGGATAGCCGCTGGTGGTGACATAGCGTCCCTTGGTGTTGTAACCGGCGCACTGAAAGACGCGTTGATCCACCTGACGGTCATGCAGGGGCAGGTTGGTGGGCCCGTACTGCACCAACTGCACATCCAAGGGAGCCGAGCCGAGATTTTGCAGGTTCTGACGGATGGTGACGTTGTAACTGCCGGGTTTGATTTTATATTCCCGTACCACGCGCAGCATTTTTTTACCCGTGGCGGGGGAATTGAGCGTAAAGGCGAACTTGGCCTCAAGGCCCCGCTCTTTTGCCGGTACGGGGAGAATGTCCCAGTTCAGATCGCGCAGAAAATAATTCTGGCCGTTGATCACCAGCCGACTGGCAGCAAATGCCAGCGGGTTGTGATCCAGATGGTGGAGAAGGACCAGCGGCTTAATGGATTCGGAGGTTTCGCGATAATTTTTGACGTTAAGTTTAATACTTTCGATACCGGCGGTGTGGTTGGAAAGCGTCATCTTCAGCATGCAGGGGCTAGAAGGCTGGTCGCCGCCGATGGTGATGATCTGTGGCTTGACGGGTTGATGATGATGGGAATTGGTGACTAAAAAGCCGGATTGCGGCTTGTGCGCCGAGCCGACGGGGGCGGTCGGAGGTGGGGCGAAAAACTTCCCGAAGATGAGGTTGAAGATGAGGGCCAGCGCCACCGCGAGCGTCAGAACCGTAAAGAATTTTTTCCAATCCATAAACCGCACTCAATAAGGCCGACACCGGCACAGGGGCTTGCTCTTCGAGCCGCCGTCGGTCACTTCCATTTCACAAGCCTTTTAAGATCAGGTTCCCTCGATCAAACGCTGTCCGAGGAAATTGTCCAAGGCATCAATCGCACGGACTTTTTCAACCGTGGTCGCCACATCATAGGGAATTCGGATGAATTCGACATGATCATGATGGAGGATGACAAAACTGGAACGGGGATCATGATCGCGAGGCTGGCCTACACTGCCCACATTGATGATCGCCTTTTCGTCGCTGATGACATATTTTCCGCCGAGATCGTCGGGCGGATAAAAATCCGGATGTTGGACAAAGACTCCCGGGACGTGGGTATGGCCTACAAAACAAAGATGGGGAATCCG
>DAHWIP010000190.1:0-4693 GCA_027344975.1 Phycisphaerae bacterium | reverse complement strand
GACCACCGCAAGCTTGAGCACCGGTTGATCAATCCCCTCAGCGGGCGAGAGATCCACCCGCCCCGCAATGGCATCGAGCAGTTCGCCGCGGCCGCGATGATGCGTACAGGAAACACACACCGCCTCGGAAAATCCGAGTGAGGAAAATTCGCTTTCCGCCTGCGCCTGCCCCGCTCCGTCCACCTTGTTGATCACCAGCAGAACCGGCTTGGCAAAACGTCGGATGAATTTGGCAACCGTCCGGTCCAGCGGCGTTATGCCGGTCTTGGCGTCTACCACCAATAGCAGAAGGGCGGCCTGATCGACGGCAGCGCGAATCTGAGACTCAATTTCGTCGGTGAGATTGTCGCGGTCTTCCACGCCGTGGCCGCCGGTGTCGATGAGTTCAAAGACACCCTCGCCGTGATGGATGGTGGTGGTGATGCGGTCGCGCGTCACGCCCGCCGTCGGATCGACGATGGATATGCGCCGCCCGGCAAGCAGATTGAAGAGGCTCGACTTGCCGACATTCGGGCGGCCAACAATTGCTACGCCGGCCATGGTCATCGGATGGGTGCTCCATTTCGGGTCAGGCGGAAAGGCATGTCCCGTTTATTATCAGGCCGTTTTGCCGCAACACTGTTTATATTTCCGGCCGCTGCCGCACGGGCACGGATCATTACGCCCGACGCGCGGCTCGGCATTGACGATGGTGGCCACGGGGGCCTCCGCCGCCTGAATCTCCTGCGTGTCGCCTTCATCCAAGCTGCGCGATTCTGCGGGCGCGGCAAAGCGTTCGGCATCCACGCCGGTGGATTCCTGCGGATCAAACACTTCCTGCTGCGCCGCGTAAACATTACGCATCTCCTCCGGACTGGCGACCTTGATCTTGAAGATCGTATCGGTCACCCGATCGCGCAGCACACGCAGAAACTCTTCAAAGAGCCGCGTTCCTTCTCGCTTGTATTCAATCACCGGATCGCGTTGGGCGATGCCCCGCAGCCCGATGGTGTCGCGCAACTGATCCATGGCGTAGAGGTGATCCTTCCATGCCGTGTCATAAATCTGCAGCAGGACGTTGCGTTCAAGTTCAGTCAATTCGATTCGCAAAAAGGCGCGGGCCAATTCCGTAATCCGCTCGATGCGTTCTTCCGTCGGCTCGCCTTCAAATTCATCCGGCGCGGCGGGAGTGGCGAAACGATCCGTTACCCATGCGGCAAGCATTTTGGATTCCGGCAGTTTCTCCACCGCCTCGCGCACCTGCTTATCGATTTCCTCCACGGCGGGGCGAATCTTCGCCAGCAGCGTTTCACGCACTTTATCCGCCGGAATAGCGCGAATTTCATCACCCGTCATCGTGACGGCGTACTTGGCTTTGAGCCAGCCCGCCAACTGCTCCGATGCAAATACGTTCGATGTGCCGCCACTCAGGTCCGTCACCATCAGGGCGTAGTCGAGCGGATAGGCCAGTTCACGCTCCTGATAAAGATGCCGGGCCTTGGAGAGGATGATCTCCTCCACCTGGGCGGCTGTTTTGGCCTGAATATCCTCAAGCGGAATGTCGAGTTCAAATTTTTCCTTCGCCCAGTTGCACAGCTGCCGATATCCGTAATAACTCACCAGATACTGGCTCAAATCGCCGCAGGTCTTATGTTCAATCTGATCCAGCGCCCGCTCAACCAGCGTTTCGGCAATGTGTTGCCGATCCATCTTGCGGCAGTCGACGGGAGAAATCTGGACATCAAACTGCGTTTTGACCCAGTTGGAAAGACCGATGTAATCCCAATCCTCGGCTTGCGCATCGGGATTGAGAAATTCCGAAAGTGACTGATAAATGCTGCTGCGGGCTTCATCGCGGGCCTTGTCCTTGATGGTCATCTCCAGCACGGCCACTTCGGTATCGCGCAATTCGCCGGGGTCAATCGTCACATGGAAATGCTGCTGCGCCCAGTCGGCAATCCGGCCGGGAACGTAGTCGCGGTTCAGATAATATTCCACCGAATCGGACACCGCTTCCGATATGGTTGAGAAAATAGTTTCCTGCAGGTTGCGCCCTTCCAGAATCGCCTGGCGGGTTTTATAGAAATGCGTCCGCTGAAAGTTACGCACCTCATCATATTCAAGCAGATTTTTGCGGATGCCAAAATTGCGTTCCTCCACCTTTTTCTGCGCGCGTTCCACCGCCTTGGAAACGAAATGATGCTCGATGGCCTCATCTTCCTGCATGCCCAGCCGCTGAAGGGCACGCAGGGTGAAATCACCGGCAAAGAGTTTCATCAGATCATCTTCAAGACTCAGGTAAAAGCGAGTCAGGCCCGGATCTCCCTGCCGCCCGGCTCGGCCGCGAAGCTGATTGTCAATACGCCGTGATTCATGCCGTTCGGTGCCCAGAACAAATAATCCGCCGACGGCCGCCACACCCTCACCGAGCGAAATATCGGTGCCGCGACCGGCCATGTTGGTCGCGATGGTAATGGCGCCCACGGCGCTCCCGTCGGGTCGTTTGATCTGCTGGCCGGCTTTGGCGATGATCTCCGCCTCGCGTTCATGATTTTTGGCGTTGAGCACTTCATGATCCAGATGATATTCGCTGGTGAGCAGCTTGGAGAGCCGTTCTGATTTTTCAACGCTGGTGGTGCCGACGAGCACCGGTTGGCCGCGCGCTGCCGCCTCGGCAATCGTCTGGCCGATGGCCTTCCATTTGCCGCGTTCGCTCATGAAAATGAGATCTTCCAAATCCCGCCGGGCGACGGGGCGATTGGTGGGAATGGCCACAACTTCCAATGAATATATCTTGGCGAATTCTTCACTTTCGGTCATCGCGGTTCCGGTCATGCCCGCGAGTCGTTTGTATAGTTTGAAGAAATTCTGCAGGGTAATGGTCGCCATGGTCTGCGTTTCCGGTTTGACGGTGACGCGCTCCTTGGCCTCAACGGCCTGATGCAGACCGTCGCTCCACTGGCGTCCCACCATCAATCGCCCGGTGAATTCGTCAACAATAATAACTTCACCGTTCTGCACGACATATTCTTTGTCCCGCTCATAGACCACGTGCGCACGGAGACTCTGTTCCAGCAGGTGCGGCCAATCCATATTGCTGCCGATGTAGAACGATCCAACACCTGCAAATTCCTGCGCCTTTTGCGTTCCCTCGTGCGTCAGATGGACGGATTTTCGGTCGAGTTCCACCTCGTACATGCTGACTTCGCGGGCCAGAGCCGCCTCGGCTTCCACCAGTTCCGCCTGGCCGGTGCGGATGATTTCTTCGTATTGCTTAATTTTTTCCTTGTCGCCACGGATTAATTTAATTTCACCTTCCGCCGCCCCGATGCGCCGTTTGATGGCATCAACGCGATCCTTGGCCTTCTGCCACGGCTGCTGACAGGCGATCAGCTTCCGTACCACTTCGTCAACGGCGCGGTAGCGGGGTGAATCATCATGCGCCGGCCCGCTGATAATCAGCGGTGTCCGCGCTTCATCGATGAGGATGCTGTCCACTTCGTCCACGATGGCAAAGTCCAGCGGCCCCTGTACCTGCTCCTGCACACTCTGCTTCATATTGTCGCGGAGGTAATCAAAGCCGAATTCGCTGCTGGTGCCGTAGGTGACATTGCACTGATACGCCGCCCTGCGCGGTTCGTTATCCATATGCGCCTGGATGTAACCCACGGAAAGCCCCAATGCGTAAAACGCCGGCACCACCCATGCCGCATCGCGCCGTACCAGATAATCATTGACGGTAACCACATGGCAGTGCATGCCGCGGAGCGTCATCAGGTAACAGGCAAGGGGTGCGACGAATGTTTTGCCTTCGCCGGTGGACATTTCAGCAATCTTGCCGTCATAAAGCACCATACCGCCGATGAGCTGCACATCGAAGGGGCGGGCTCGAAACGGAGGTCGGGCTTCCGGCACCACCGCACGAATCCCTTCGTAGAGCTGGGGCGGGATTTCCACAAAACGCCAGTCCTGCTCCTTCACGCATTTGGCCTTGGCCTCTGCAAAGAGTTCTCGGGATGCTGCGTCGAGCAATTCCGGGTTGAAGTTCCGCCGCGGATCCAGCACGTTCCGCAGACCGATATGCCGATCCATCGCCTCACGCATAATCGCAAAGGCTTCCGGAAGTACAGCGGTATCCGATTCCCCTTTGGCAAGACGCTCTCGCAGTTCGGCCGTCTTGGCGCGAAGCTGCCCGTCCGTCAGTGCCCGAACCGCCGGTTCCAGCGCGTTGATGGCGATGACACGCTCCCGATATGCCTTGATCAGGCGGTCATTGCGTGATCCGAATACTTTTGCCAGCGAGCGATTGATAATATTGACTACCATGATTCCACCCTGTGCTAATGAGCATTATTATTGATGCAGCCTTTCGGCGGCGACGTGACATGCCGAAAATAGAATTCAGCGGCAGGGGGGTGGCATCTGGATGTGCACAATGGTTTGACGAATGGAGCGGATCGTGTGTCCGTAAATCGGCATCGATTCTCGGGTATCACACCGGCGGATATCGCCGCCGAGGCGCTGCCGCCGGGATGTCGCCATGACGCTGCAAACCAGCCAGCCGATCGCCATGCAATCAATAAGCGTCAAGCGCCAGGTACCCAATGTACCGATCGAGGCAGAGATGTTGGACGGCCCGGCACCGGTGAAGACCGGTATCCGGCCTCCGACGCCATTTCCAATGGCTCCCAAGCCCCCATCAGCCTGAACGGCT
>DAHWIP010000018.1:0-14192 GCA_027344975.1 Phycisphaerae bacterium | reverse complement strand
TGCCAATCGTTACGATTTTCGCGGTACGGCGGCGGGCATCGGCGATTTCGATCGTAAGGAAAAATTGTTAACCATTACCGCCGATCATGAGCCGCAGCTTGATGCCGTCCTCGAGGTGCTCATCTCCAAAATGGTCAAGCGGGGAGTGGACCCGCGCGTGCTCGATCGGCAGAAGATTGAAGCCGCCACGCACAAAACGCTTCGTCAGGTCGTCAAGCTCAAGGGTGGAATCGACCGGGATACCGCCAAAAGCATCCAGCAGCAGATCAAAGACATGGGGCTGAAAGTCAATGTCTCGATCCAGGGGGAAACGCTGCGGGTGGCGGGACCCAAAATTGACGATCTGCAGGCGATTATCGCGGCACTCAAGGCGCGGCCGCCGGCAGTGCCCGTGCAGTTTACCAATTTCCGCTGACGGTCCGGCGGGATGTTCTGGAGCGGAGAGAATCTTCGTTCCGGCGTAGCGGCGGCCGGCAAGCCCCCGCCGATATGCCGTTCCCGCGAACGCTAGCGGCAGCCAAAACATGGTACATGATCTATGAAACCCCGAAACCCGAAACCACCCCTGCGAATTGAGCCAACCACCCTGTGGGAATATCCATCACAGGATTACGGTACCACACCACACGGCGATACGGGGTTTCTCGGTGCCACGCCCGCCTGGGTTATCTGGAATCTTCTCCAGCGCTATACCCGCGCAGGTGATACCGTTCTGGACCCGATGTGCGGCAGCGGTACCACGATCGATGTTGCCACCGAACTCGAGCGGATACCCCTTGGTTTTGATCTGGCCCCCACGCGGCCGGATATACGGCAATCTGATGCGAGGCACCTTCCGCTTAAGAATGCCACGGTTGATTTTGTATTTATTGATCCTCCGTACAGCACGCATGTGACCTACTCGGACGATCGTCGGTGTATCGGCAAGCTCGATGCCGCCCCCACCGATGATCCTTCGGCGGAGAATCCGTATTACCGTGCGATGGGGGAGGTATTTTCCGAACTCGATCGCGTGCTCAAACCCCGGCGATATCTGGCTCTTTATGTGAGTGATTCGTTCAAAAAAGGGCGGCCGTTCATGCCGATCGGGTTTGAACTCTTTTCAATTCTGCGGCAGCGATTCGATCCGGTGGATATTGTGGCGGTGGTCCGTCATAATCGAAAACTCAACCGCAGCCATTGGCAGACCGAGGCGATCCGGGGCAATTTCTTTCTCCGCGGATTTAATTATTTAATGATATTCAAAAAGACGCGTGTTCCGACACCGCCCATATCACCTGGTGCATCGGGGCGCCCGCACGGGCCGGAAAAATAGCCGCACCAACCCCACGGCCAGTGACGGCAGGGGCAGATCAGGATCCGTCAGCAGAAAAACCGGCGACCATGGCAGAGGACAGAGGCGGCGGCGAAACTGCTCCAGAGAGCGGAACCGATACGCACGATTCCCCAGATTACGGGCCAGCCAGCGCATGAATCGGAATGATCGCGGATTGAGATGCGAGGTTTCCAGATACCGCTCACTGAGCGCCACGAGCCCCAGTGAAAGCTGCGCCTCGGCTCGGATAACGTGATGCGAAAACAGATGGTCGATCAGGGCCTCGATGACTCCATTGGGCGCATCAGGACGGCGAATAATATGCTCGGCCAGATATTTGCTGCCCCTGCGCACCGCAGAAAGGCACAGATACGCCTGCACGCCGCCCGTATCATCAACGGCGGCATAAATCCGATGGAATGCCGCCACGTGGATGGAGAGACGCGCATCGGCTGCAAATCCCATCGGCGGGGCCGGCCGCGTGGCAAGCCACGCATTGAGACAGTTGGCCATGGACGCAACATATAGGTGAGGGTCGGACGAAATGGGAATGATCCGTATACCCCGCATCCCGCGCCTGATCTGCGCCCGGAGTCCCGCCGATCGAGATTTAATATCCCGCCACGCCGCGGGGGTGAGAATCGGCTGCGATCCGATCAGCAGTTGTCGGCGGCCCGCAGCCAGGCGCCGCGCCTGCCTCTCTTCGACCCCAAAATAGACGCTGCGCATCCGACGCTCCGCCAGACGGGCGTCAAATTCGGCCGCAGCCGCCCGCAGGGAATCCGGCGCAGCAACCGGACTTCCCAATGCAAAACCGATCCGCCCCGCTGGGCAGTAATGAACGTGGCCGTTATCCAGCCGCGCGCAGTTGAGATGGGCAAGAACGGCTGGCGTTTGAATAAATTCCGATTCGCCGACACCCGCGTGTCGGCGTTCAATATCCGCCGCGGTTGCCCCCGTTGCGTATGAAGAATCAGTTGAGCAGAGTTCCGGCACTTCCGGGAGCGTCGATTCGGTAAACGCGGGGGTAGGTTCCGAATTCGCGGCCATATTCTGAGATCACTCCCAACAGGTGGTCGGTCGCCATAGTTGAATTCGGCAGCAGGACGATGACCAACCGTCCATCGCCAACCTCCGTCACCCGCGCTCCGTAGGCGCTGCGTCCGGCGGCGGCATCGGTCAACCGGGCAATGATCCAATCGGCGCCCGGCGATGAGAGTCCCAATCGAAGCCGATAGCTGTGTTGCGACGCCAACAGCAATCTTCCCGCTCTCTGGGCAGTTAATATACGCGCCGGACCGGTCAGTGGTTCAGCTGAATTCGGTGCCAGCTCCTCCATCACCTGCAGAAAGTTTTCGGCATATTCCCCTTCACCGATCAGATGATCCACCGCCGCACGCATATGGTAGAGATGGTCCGGATCGATCACATAACCCGGCAGTTCACCATACGTGCGGACAAAATCTCGGCCGCGGATACGCCGCGCCAGCAGCGCACGGAAATAGCGCTTGTAGAGGCCCGGCGAAATATTTCCCAGATACCCGCCGGTATTGGGTTGCTGCCCGAGATCGCGATACACCGTTTCAATGGCACGCAACCCCATTGCGCCGGCAAGGAGCACGCGTCGGGCAGCCTCCGGCGCATCCGTGCGGCCGTCTGTCATTTCAATCGCCAGCAACTGCAGATCAGATGCAAGGGGTATCTGCCCCAGCAACTGATGCGGTTGGCAGCGGTAGCGGAGCAGATTTAATACCGATCCACCCGGCGCACACAGGGCCGTCAGGGCGTCAACCGTATGGGCCTGAAAGAGCCCGGCCTCCCGCAGAGCACCTGCCGCTATGGAAGCCTTATCCAGCGGACTCGCCGGGAGATGATGGTATTCCGACAGGCATTGGGCCAGTGCGGCGGCAATGGCGGTGGCGGCGGCGGTCGATCCACTCAGACCGATGCCGTTGCGGATACCGATCGATAAACCGTTTGACCAGCGGGAATCGCCCAGATCGGCGGGCGCGACAATCCGGCGCAGCAGCGAAATCGCCAAGTTGAACCCGATGGAAGATAAATCTCCCAGCCATGCGCCGGACCGGGGCGAATCATGGCTCTGGAGAATCTCTATCAGGTCCTGCATGGAATATTCAGTGAGACCCTCCGATTCATACTGCGAGGGGCAGTTGAGCATGCGAAAGCGGCCGTCGTGGCGCGGTGCTACCGCAACCGTCGCCCGCAGCGACACCGTGCACTGCGCCACCACCCCGCCGGTATGCGCCGCCAGAGAGCCGGAGATATCAAGGCGTGCCGGCGCACTGGCCGAAATAATATCCACAGCCGATACGCATCCCCCCTCCCGGAGCAGGGCTTGGATCACGACCGATCTGTCATCTGCGGTGCTGAGCATCAAAACCAATATACGCGGATTGGCCCCCGGCGGCATCCACATCGGTTTGCGGTTCGTAAATCCGCTGAATTCCATCCCCCAATCTTGCCGGATGAGCGGTACCCAACTTTTTGTTTTTCGGGCCTCGCGGTGCGAAAGGATCATTTCTGCCGACAATTCGACGGTGATACGGCGTGCCTCAATTGGGCGACAGGCCGTGATACCTTCGGCAGCTCAGCCGTCCCCGCCATTTTTGGCAATCATTGCCCTGCGCCTGCCGCCTGAGGGCCTGCGTGCTGCATGCACAATGCCTCTCAAGAGGCTATAATTCTTCGTCCTGCTGATACCTATTCGGGGGTGGTGTAACGGTAGCACAGCAGATTTTGGTTCTGCTTGTCCTGGTTCGAATCCAGGCCCCCGAGCTTTTTTTGGCACCTGCATTTTTCTCCGTCCCCTTTTCTCCCTTTCCATCTACCATCCGCTCGGACAGCGTAACTGCGGTAAGGCCCCCGCTGAGCGATCAAACCGGCAAGATGATCAAAATCAAAGGGGTCAGCGGGCGTGTGCTTGCATGACGAGGTAGATAATGAAGATCAGGATTGTAAGACCGCCCGCCGCACGAAGTCCGTTCACCAGCCAGTATTTCCGATCCCTCTTCAATGTCTCCCGGCGGTATTCCTCGCGCCGCGATTCCAGTTCGCGGGGCGGTTCGGGCAGAACATCGAGCCCGAGTGCCGATTCCACATCCTCGGCAAGACCCGCCGTTTTGGACTGCAATTTTTCCACAATCGGGTTGAGATAATTCCATGCAGCCCGGGCACATCGGCGCAATTCGCCCAGCTTGGTGGGATCGGTGACCGCCTGAGGCAGTATCCGTCCGATCACCGCCTGCTCCTTCACCATCTTGATGAGTTCAGGCCGCGTGCTGAATTGACGGCAGAATTCGGTGATATCTTCCACCAGTGCCTTGGAAGTCATATGGATCGGTTCCGCCAGCACCTTTCGGATGCCCGGCGAAAAATCCCGGCAGAAAACCTCGAGCGTGTTGACACGCTCCCTCATCTTCACCACCAGGCCCGCAACGGGTTCAACTGCGTCCACCCTGCGGGCAATGGCGGCCGCCCGTGATCGCAGCCGCGATAGGTTGACGCCCGGCTTCATGGAAACGGGGGAATGCAGCAGCAACATGACCAGTTCAAGCCGACGTCGCGAGAGGGCATCGAGCCGACCGATGATTTCACCCAGTTCGCTGATACGTTCTTCAATCTTCTCAGCATCACGAATCAAATGCCGGCGCCAGCGCTTAATACCCCGGAGATTCGCATGCCGATGCGCCCTCCGGATCATCGAGAGCAACTGCTCCACGGCATGGATGTAACCACGGTTAATCGTGCGAATTCTTGTCAGATACTCAAGCTCCGGTCCGCTCTGAATATCCAACTGCTCCTGCATGGCAAGCACGGTCGTGCGTATTTCCCGCAGCTGCGCAAGCGCTGCATCGACATGACCCGACCGTTTCAGAATTTCGCTCTCCAGCAGGATCCGTCGCGAAGGTCCCACGCCGGTACGAAAATAACGCCGAACACGCGCCTTGCCCCGTCGGTTCTCGATGCGCTCCGCCGCAAGTTCTTTTGCACTGATCACGGCAACGCGCTTCCGCACTTCACCCAGCCGCTGATCATAGAATTCGTGGGTGCGCCGACGACAGATCGCGCGGAAATTCGCAATCAACCGGGTGCCGGGCGCATCGATCCGAACGGATGGAAGATGATCGATGTCACGGATATTCTCGATGCGCTCGGTCAGACAGGGGTGACTCGATAGCCAGTTCGTCTCCTCCCGATGCAGATTTTCAAAGATTTCATCCTTGTAACGGGCCAGAGATAAGGCGTTGGCGACCGCCAGCCGGACGATATCATCCGGCAACGCCCGTTCCTGAAGGGAGGTGCTGAGATCCTCCATCGCCTGCTGCACGCCGATTCCCATGAAGTGTGCCGCCTCAAGCGCTCTGATCAATTCATCACGACCCGCGAGTTTCGCGGCAAACCGATCCGCATCAAATTCCATCTGCCGCTCCATGCGGCGAATGACCCACAGACCGCCCACCACCAGCAGCCAGAGCAACCCGCGCATCGACTCGACGGCGATGATGATGATCCAGCGGGCACACATGAAATATACATTGCGAACCGATCGCAGCTTCGTAAGAAAGGCGTCCACCGCGTCCCGCTGATACAGCACGCGGTAGATGAAGCGATGAATAAGCCGGATCATACCGATAAGACGCATCGTGCTCGACTGCCGAAAGTGCCCCAGCTCATGACCCAGCAGCGCAATGAGGATTCTTACCGGAAAAACGGACAGGAGCGGAAGTCCTAAACACAGTTCCATCTTCCCGGAGACCAGGTTCGCAAGCCCGGCGCTCGCATTGGCGTCGATGGTCAGACGGATCACCTCCGGCGGTCTGGTTCCGATCCGCTCGCAGAGCTTGGTTACAAAATCGTAAAGTAACGGTTCGTCATAACGACTTACCACCTGGCTGCCGGTGTCGGGCACCGCACGTGGGCGCAGAATCAGCGGCTTGAGAAGAAACAGCAGAACGACGGCATCGGCAATCACACCCCAGAAAAAGAGACTCGGCGAATGCGGAAAATTCACCACCATCACCCAAAGGCCCCAGATCAAAAACACCGCCAAACCCGTCAGGAGAAGCAATTGCACAACCAGGAAGCTCAGCGCCAGGGCGACGGCAAACTGATATTCGGTGGAAACTCGATCAAAATCGGGAAGCTCAAAATCCAACGCGGCGAGAAGATCACCTCCGTTGCCACTGTGCGTCGGAGAAGAAGATGACTCAATCCGCCCCTGTGACACTCGTAACCCCCATTCCTCTTTTCAGCCGCACGACTGGACATCACACGCCCGTCGGTTGCACGGCTGCGCCTCGGCCGCAGACGGCCCGCGAGGCGGATGCCGATAGACCGCTCCGCCACGTTTACCAACCGCACCGCAGACCCCGGCCGCTCTGCGCAATACCCGGGAGATGAAGAGAAACGCCGACGCGAAAGGTAAGCCGATTCCGCGGCACACCATCAGCGGCTCCTGGATCCATATCCGGCCGGGACCGGACAGGTCATGCGACGGGCGCTTGATCCCGCAGCGCCATCCGGTAGGCGTGTGAATAATGCGAGATCAGATTGGCCCAGTCAAAATATTCGCTCAGCCGTTCGACGCGATTACGCAGTTCGATGCGGCTGCGCCGATCCTTGATGGCATAATTAAACAATATCTCTGTCAACTGATTGGCGGCGGTATCAAAACTGCTGCTTCGGCGGTTGACGACAAAAAGCCCCTGGCCCGCCGGATCGGCGATATTCTGCAGCACATAACTGCCGAAACCCGCCAGATCGCTGGTTACCGCAGTCACGCCGCTGGCCACGCATTCCATCGGGGTGTAGCCCCACGGTTCATAATAGCTTGGAAATACGCCCATATGGCAGCCGCGCACAAACTGGTCGTAATCCAGACGGATCAGCGGAGACGTGGCCGAGAGAAAATCGGGGTGGAACACCACCTTCACCGGGTCTTCGCGTCCGTTGAAAAGCCTGCAATACCGCAGTTGCTGCAGAATCGGATCGTTGGCATCATCCCACAGATCATGCGTGACGATCGACGGCTGACGCCAGTTGCGCCATGCGTGCATGCTGCGTTTGAGCCGCACCATATCCTCTTCATCAATCAGTTCGGCGGAATCGGGAATTTTTCCCATGCTGACATGGTGAAAAAGCCGCTGACCCATATGCTCGGATACGCGCTTGCACGCCTCGCCGAGATCATCGAAAAGTGCCTGATTTTTCAATACATCCACATTCATGCTGCGGAAATTGGCCCGCGTGACAATAAACGCCACCACGGTGATCTTCACCCCGCTGCTGCGCAGCCAGTGATTGAGCCGCGCCAGCGATTCAATGAACAGATTGATCCCCTTGTTGGTGTATTCGTAGCGCCCGGCCGTGAAAAGGTAAATCGTCCGGTCGAGGTCAAAGGTATACGACGGAAAAAAGTGCCCGGCGACAAATTGATGTATCGCCTCCTTATACTGCTTGTGCAGATTCTGAAATTCATGAATAAATGAAAATTTGTTGATGTTCAGTCCGTTCGGCGTGATCACATCCGGCCGCCGGCACAGAAGCTTCTCAGCCTCCATCGCCGTGACATCCGATACCGTGGTGAAGACATCCGCCAGAGACGCCGCCCCGCGCTCAATGCAGTAGCGGGCGTAAATGTTGTAATGCCCGGCGGCATGATCCGGATTGATATCGCCGATTTTGGCATAGAAATCGGGATTATCGGTACACAGATATCGCCCCAGAAGCGTGGCGTGCGTGGTGAATACCGTCGCGACCGGTAACCGCAGATATTTAATCCGCATCAGCCCCAGACCGCTCATCCATTCATGGAAATGGGCCACGATCGGGCGATTGTTCCCGCAGACACCCGAAAGCGCCTGAAAAAACATCCCCACCAGAAATCCGAATGCAATCACGTTATCCACATCGCCGTCGGCAGGCGGAGATTCAATCCGATGGTCCGCCCAGAGCATATGCTTAAATTCCCCCAGCCGATGGAACGCCGCGCGGAAATCCAGCAGAATCACCTGCGGCCGACCGTCAATGAGCCAGTACCCGTAATACGCCTTGACGCCGGCCTGTGCCATCCGATCAATGGCATGTGCGATAATCGGTGGCGCGGCGGCGGGTTCAAATTCAATAGCCGCCGTGTCGGCATTGTAGGGGCCGATCAGGCAGTACCGCTTCTGCCACGCATTGACCATCGTCGCCGCTTTGGAGCGGATCACCGTGTAGATGCCACCGAGTTGCCAGCAGACTTCCCACGCCAATTCAAAGAGCAGCGGACTCTGGGCGTCATCACCGCCGACATCGACCGGTGGTGGAGTCGCGGCCATCTGTTTGAGCGCGTCCTGAAGATGCGCAGGCAACGGATCAAAGGTTCGAGGCTCGGGCGCAGCTCTGCCCGCCCCCCGTGAATGGGCCCCACGCAAACCCATCGACGATCCGGGACCCACGCCGTCGGTCGTCGGTGGCGCAAAACCGGACGGTTTTCGCTGAATGTCCGGTTTTTTTCTGCTTCGTTTGGTTCCGGTTTCACCGCTGCCGACTTTATTCCCCTCAGGTGTTGAACGCTTGTTGTCCGCTGACATCTCAACCCTTTCTGACTCGGAACTTGAACGTCGCACGACCCCGGTTCGTGCACTCGTGACGTTATCAGTTTAACTGCACGGCGACTATCCCGCGACACCCGCAACGCTTTTATATCTCGATTGGCAGGCGAGCGTCCAGCCATGGGCGTCGGGGGATGAAGACCGAAGGATAGCGCAACGCTCACCGAATTACGTTCGCAGTCTTCAGAATCATGTAAATACGCGCGGCCGATGCCAACATACCACGAAACCATTTTCCAGTAATGGCCATACCGTTCATGTGTGGCTCAATGATATTCGGTAAACCAGGCCAACCCGGAATTCGTAAGCGAGATGCGTTGGCCGTGAAATTAAACCGTGCCGTCACCCCAGTCCCGGATTTGAGCCAAAGTGGTCTGCCGGATGCCGCAAGGCCGACCTCAAACCAATTCCTGAGATTGGGTGCAAAGCCAAGAGAATTAAATATCAGAACATTTGAAGTTGCCTTTGAATCGCCCTTCCGTCGTCCCGTATATACCACTTCTCCAAGTTTCCTCATCGTCATCCGCAGGCCATACCTTGTATGCAAAAAAGGCTTAAGCAGGGTATCTGCGACAGGGGGGGAGTTGTAATAGGCTTCTGGATCTGAATCACCTGAAAAGCCCAAACCCAGGTGGAACCTGGAAGGGGCAGCCACGCCTTGATCAATCCGAATTTTTATTAGCGTGTAGATCCCCGTCATCCTATAAACATCAAATGCGGTGCCGGAACCATTGATTAGTTCAAAGTTGTTTCGGCCGACGCGATCGGCCAGTAATGGGTGGTGATTGAGGGTGAGATAAAGTTGCAGCAAATGGTGGGCCCATAGCACCTGTCCACCCAATAAATCGTCACGGTGGATTCGCCACCGGATAAATATGTCAGCAGCTTTTTTATTGTGGATTAACCAGTTGTCGAGTTTCAGCATTGCCGTCACGGCTTCAGCGCTTACAACATGCGATGAGCGGCTTGCGCGTCGGATAACCTCCAAATCGCCACGCCAGGGTGTATTTTTAAATTCCCTTATAGCATCAATTGCGATTGCATGGGCACGCTTGCCGTGATTTTCCCGCAATTCCAACAATGCCATGAGATAATCGGTGTAGGCTGTGGACCAGTGGCGCTGTCGAAGTTCGTTGCCATAGGCGATCGCTCGCGAGTACTGGTGCGTCTCTGCAAAAAGTAATTCCATCCCCTGCAGGTATCGGCGCGATGCTTTCGGTTCCTTGTATTCTGACAGTGCAAATACGCAGACGTAGGGCAACATTTCGCCTCCGCCTTTCATGCGTGACAGACCGTAAAATCGTCGGCCGACCGAAATCTTTGGCGACGTCAGCAGCGACTCGGCTCTCACCAACGGTTTATCAGATTGAACCAGGTTCGTGGCAATCGTTTGCAGTTTGCCTGCAAGCTTTGGAAAGGCGTATTCCACGGCCATCGCATGCAGCATGATGAGTTCCGTATACGAAGTCGATCCAAAAAGCCTGACCACGTTTTTAGATGAGTGGAATTTTTCCATCCCGAATTGAACCAATCGCAAAATGGGCACGGCCGCCTGTTTACTCATAGCGGATGGAGAGTGTTTGAGCAGCCCTTCTAAAAGGTGGCCGAAATCCCCCACTTTGGAGAAGCGTTTAAGATCGAAGCGGCCGCACAAACCGCTGGCGTGGTACAGGATGAGATTTCGTTCCGCGGCGGCGGCGCGGCGATAGTGGTCACCAAACACGTTCGTGCACATGTCACCGTAAAGAGATTGGCCTGAAGCGGAAGTTTCGGATCGTTGAACGTCTGCAGTCAAATCTGCACCGGAACCTTTTAATTCCGGCCAAGCAAGCCGTCCAACATACGGAGGAGGCAGCGGGGATTCATGTACCCGCGACATGACAATATCAAACCCTTTTTTGGCCCGGCGTGACTGGAAGCTCATCGCCTTTGAAATATGATTAATCGCTTCACCCATGCAGCTAAATGCATCATCCACCAGATCACCAAAATACTTTAACGCCGCTGGTTTATCTTTATTATATATAATGACCCTTGACGACGACCAAACGGCAAACTTAATCGGTGCGGTACCACTACGGCCGTCATTAAGATGGATCCAATACGCTGGTCCGTAGCGGGCGGTCAGCTCGTGAACGCCCTTGAACAGCAGCCGTAGCGTTTTTACATGGTCATGAAAAATATTAAATCGGATGATGTTAAAACGTGTCTCTCCATCAGGTGCATGGCTCGCATCAATAAAAACTCCATCCTTCTGAAAGGCGTGTACCATCGCCATCCCGATCCAATACAATTTCAGTTCGTTCGCCAGGTACGATGTCACATCTCCCGAAATACCTCCCGCTGCGGCGCGACCTGACATGGGCGATTTGAGGTGAGCCGCCGGTCCGAGGTAATTTTTCGCCAGATGCGCTGCAACGGAGTCCGAAAAGGTGAGTATGACATGCTGACGGGCCAGAAAAACCTGCATGTTCTTATTGCGTGCATGAGCGGCGAGCAGCAGCGTTTTTCCTCTGGTCACCTGCAGCATTGCCTGTTGCTTTCCAATCATGGCATCCACCAGCAGTCCGGAAACCGGTCCGCCGATTCGAAAAGAAAGCGACATCCGTCGGGCTCCCCGAAGACCCGCAATCAGGCCGAGGACTCGAGCGGTAAGCTTGCTGTCGTCGGCCGTTTGCTGGTGCGCCAGAGATAGCAGAAGTCGGGTTTCCTTCAGCCAACGGCTACGCGGGAAATCTCGTTGCATTTGAGACGCTGCCGCCTCCGCAGCACGGATATCGCCAAGTTCAATCGTGACATAAGTCTGCAGGAACTCGCGATAGACACTGCGCCGATGCGCTAAATCCTGCTGTAATATCCGCTCCGCCCTGTGGTAGCGGCCGTCCACAACCATCACCTGAATGTGCGTGCGTTTGCCGAGTCGGCTTGAGGCCTGAGCCGGTGTCAGGCGGTAAAAGTAATATCGGATCAGATTCACAGGTTGGTTGATCATGCCGATCGCCATGATTTGTGATATTTTTGTCAGTGGGCTCAGCGCCGTATTAAGTGCAATGTGCCGCATCTCCGCGTCCTGAATACCTTCGAGTTTGTGAGTGCCTGCCGATGGGCGTGTTGCCGCACGCAACTCCGCCGCAACGGTTTTATCACCTGCACGCCGGGCGACGTAATAGCCCAGGAGCAATTCCTGATCGCCTTCATCAAAGCCCCCGGCGCCAAAGTGGCCCAGGCTGAACCGGATGATGCGGTCCACCGCGGAAGCGGTTTTCTTATCCTGATGGCGACAATAGTAATTCAAAATATCCTTGATGATGGCGGCATCCGCCTCCGACGGAGTTTTATTCACGCTGCCCAATCTGACGCTCAGGAGAAACTCGCGTGACTGCAGGCTGGTTGGATAGTTGATGAGCAAATGATCCAGAGCGGTCTCCATTTGCGCAGATTTACTTCCGCGCAGCGCCGCTGCCATTGCCAATCGCAGCAGCAGGCGAGGGCTTTTGGCCGAGTGTGGGTGTTCTCGAGTCCAGCTGATCACCGATTTCGCCAAAGCGGCAAATCCCTTATGCCCCTGGTATGCGGCGTAAATAGACACTTGAGGCATAGGCGAGGCGGATTGGCCCGATGAAACACCGGCCAGAATAAACAATGAAAGAAGCGTGGCTCCCAGGTATCGGCGCATCTTTTGCCTCCAGCAGCGAGGATGTGTTCAACTGCCATACTCAAGGTGATACGCGCGACGCTTTATCTTTAACCCACCGGTCGCCGCGTGCCCTTCCTGCTATTGATCACAACAACTTATAATAACTGCAGAGCGTCCGTTGCTACAAGTCTTCAAATTGTCATTCTGTATTCCCCCGTGAAATATTGCGCGGAAAATCCAATGGAACGATTCAGGTTCACAATGAAAAGCCAAGGAAAATCCGACGAACCCGCCAGTGCAGGCACTGTGTCGAAATCCTTCCCATTGCTTTTCAACTCAGCCGCCTGTAGAGTGAATAAATGCACCAATTCAAGGGGTTTTCGTTGCCTGCTCGCCTGTCACGCCGAACATTTAATCGCGGTATCCTCACCGCCGCTGCCGCTGCGGTTGCTTTGCCGACCGACCCAATGTTCGTTAATGCCGACACCGTGCTTTCGCTGCCGCGTGACTATCATCTGGTCTGGCACGATGATTTCTCGCATGACGGCCGCCCCAATCCGCACCATTGGACCTACGAGCATGGCTTTGTCCGCAACCATGAACTGCAATGGTATCAACCGCAAAATGCGTTCTGCCGCGGCGGTCGTTTGATTATTGAAGCCCGTCGGCAGACGGTGCAAAATCCGAATTACCAAGCCGGCAGTCGGGACTGGCAACTGAGCCGAAAATTTGCCCATTACACCTCAGCCTCTCTGACCACCCGCGGGATGCACTCGTGGAAATATGGCATATTCGCCATGCGCGGGCGTATCGATATCCGGCAGGGTCTCTGGCCCGCATGGTGGATGCTGGGAACATCCAAGCCATGGCCGGCGTGTGGCGAAGTCGACATCATGGAATATTATCAAGGGCATATCAACGCCAATGTCGGCTGGCAGGGACCCGCGAAATGGCGGGCGAAATGGAAAGCCAAATTTACCCATCTTTCAACACTTCACGATCCGCATTGGGCAAAACAATTTCACTTATGGGTGATGCATTGGGAGCCGACGTTTATTCGTCTCTATCTTGACGGCCACCTTTACAACCACGTAAATCTCAGCCAAACGCTCGATCTCCGCGATGGCAATTACAATCCGTTCCATCACCCGATGTATATGATTCTCAATCTTGCGGTCGGTGGAGCTGCCGGCAATCCGGCGCATACGCATTTTCCCGGATATTTTGAGGTGGATTACGTCCGCGTCTATCAGCGCCGCTGATAGACGCCCTCACGGTGGCACACTTGTGGCTGCCACGCCCGGTCGCCGACTACCATGCCCCGGTTGCGACATTCCGTACAGGAACCATGACCGTATCGTACGGCGAGGTATTGGGCAGGTTGGTCGGGCATTTTACCCTGCGGCCGGTGCCCAAGACCCGTCCGCCGCCCAGGCTCGGGTGATTCCGATGCGGTGAACCCCAGGTAAAAATATTATCTTGATCCTGGCCTGCGTAGGGATTGGTGTTCCACGTGACGTGATCGTCGCCGAAGCCCACATCCTGTCCCCGGCCGCCATGATTGCCTGAATTGAATTCCCACTTGAATTTGGGGTGATGGAGCGGCGCCGCCGGATTGCGGTAT
>DAHWIP010000189.1:0-4713 GCA_027344975.1 Phycisphaerae bacterium | reverse complement strand
ATTTGCCATCGTACTGATAGCCGCGATAGTGGTGACGTTTTTGTTTTTTGTCGTGCTGCCGCTGCGGCGTAAAATTCGACAGTGGCGGACCAAGTTGCCTACGGATGGGCGTAAAAATGTGCGGGTTATTGTGCGGGATCGATTTGAGCCTCCGATTGGCTGATGGATCCGTACAGACGAGATGTGTTTCTGCGGCGCGACAGGGCCGTCAGGTGACGGGAAGCTGCAGGTAGAATGAGGTTGATTCATGGCTAAGGCTAAGGAAATTGTTAAAAAATTCAAGATGCAGGCCCCCGGTGGGACCGCGACTCCGGCGCCGCCGATCGGCCCCGTGCTCGGTGCCAACGGTGTGAACCCCGGCCAGTTCATTACCCGCTTCAATGCCGCCACCGCCGCCCTCAAAGGCAAGGTTGTTGGTGTGGAAGTCACGGTCTACTCCGACCGCACCTTTGATTTTGTCATCAAGACACCGCCCGCATCCGTGATGATCAAAGATGCCATCAACCTTGAAAAGGGGAGCGGAGAACCGAATAAGAAAAAGGTCGGCAAAATCACCAAGGCCCAACTGCGTAAACTGGCCGAAACCAAACTGCCCGATCTCAATGCAGGATCGGTCGACAGCGCAATGAAAACGCTGGCCGGTTCCGCCCGATCCATGGGCGTCGAAGTCATCGACTGACTGCTTGCGACCCGGCGGGGGGTCGCAGCACGGATATCAGGCATCCGGAGGTTCTCCGGCGCGATGTGAATGGGGCCTCAGATGTTTCCCGGCTTTTCTGTGCCGCTCGCAGGCCTTCGCCGAGGGGTATCATCCGTCGGCGGCTCGCCATAGGGTGGAAGTTCCTAATCCATGACCCAATTTGCATTTTCCACCAACGCCTTCAAACGCACATCACTTGAGGAGGCGGTAACGTCCATTGCGTCGTGCGGTTACAGCGGCGTTGAGATCATGGCGGATATCCCGCACGCCTATCCGCCGCACATGCCGACCGAGCGGGTGGCGGCTCTGCTTACGCAGCTTCGGCAATTACGCCTGCAGATATCCAATATCAATGCTTTCACCCTTTTCGCCTTGGGAGATACTTACCGGCCGACATGGATTGATCCTGACCCTGCCGCACGCCGACAGAGAATATTGCACACGGCGGCGTGTATTGAAATGGCGGCGAAGTTGGGGGCATCGACGATATCCCTTCAGCCCGGCGGCCCGCTGACCGGGCAATCGGCGGAAAACGCGTTGGATTTATACGCCGACGGTATTACGCAATTATTGCCAGAGGCCCGCCGCCGGAACATCACGCTCACCGTTGAGCCCGAGCCGGGGCTGCTGATTGAAACCAGCGCCCAATGCCGGGAATTTATCAATCGGATCAACGATCCGCATCTGCGGATGAACGCGGACATAGGCCATTTTTTCTGTGTCGGGGAAGACCCTGCTGCCGTGATTGACTCCTGCCACGACATCATCGCCCACATCCATGTGGAGGATATCGCCGCCAACCGAGTGCATCAGCATCTGATTCCCGGCACCGGTGCCATCGATTTTGACGCTGTTTTCAGCATGATCCGCAAGGTCGGCTATCAGGGGTGGGTGACGGTCGAGCTCTACCCCTATGAAACCACGGCGGAGGATGCCGCCCTGCAGGCGATGAAATATCTGCAGCGTTACATGTGACCAACGGATTATTCTCGTGTGGAGATGAGCCTGTATGGACGATTTCAGTTATATCGATGGAAAACTTTACGCCGAAGGCATCGCGGTTGATGACATTATCGCCCGAATCGGCACGCCGACCTATATTTACAGCCGAAACACTCTTGAAAATCATTATCGGCGCACGGCGGAGGCGTTTGCACCTCTGCGCCCGATTATCTGCTATTCCATTAAATCCTGCGGCAATCTCGCGATACTCCGTGCACTTGCTGGGCTCGGCAGCGGATTTGATGTGGTTTCCGGAGGTGAACTTTNTCGCGCTCTGCAGGCGGGGGGGGATCCAAAGGGGATCGTCTTTGCGGGCGTAGGAAAAACCGATTCTGAAATTAATGAAGCGTTGGATGCCGACATCCTGCTATTTAATATTGAAAGCGAAGCGGAATTCTGGAACATCGACCGAATCTGTGGCCTGAGGGGAAAAACCGCACGCGGAGCACTCCGTGTGAATCCGGACGTCGCTTCCGCGGGAACGCACGTGAAAACCCTCACCGGAAAAAAAGAGACCAAATTCGGCGTGGATATCGATCGTGCGGCCGCATTCTACCGCGATGCCGCCCGGGCCCGGCACCTCTCCCTTTCCGGCCTGCACCTGCACATCGGCTCGCCGATTAAATCGGTTCAGCCTTATGTAGACGCCATCACCAAGGCGCTCGGGCTGATGGATGAGCTGGCGCGGGAAGGAATCGTCATTGATACCCTCGATATCGGCGGGGGTTTCGCGGCGTTTTATGAAGGCAACGAGGCACCGTCGGCCGCCGATTACGCCGCCGCCATCGTTCCTCTGCTGCGCGACCGCGGACTGAAGATTATTCTTGAACCGGGGCGGTCCATATCATGCAACGCAGGCATTCTGGTATCGCGGGTAACCTACACCAAGCAGGGGGGAAGTAAGCAATTTGTCATTGCCGATGCGGCAATGAATGATCTGATTCGTCCCACACTCTACGAAAGTTATCATTTCATCTGGCCCGTCAATCCCGGCCGTGCGCTTACCCCGCCGCATCGCGGCAGTTCCCTCCGGACACCGGGTGATCAGAAAGTGGATGTCGTCGGTCCGGTATGCGAGAGCGGCGATTATCTGGCGAAAGATCGCTACCTGCCGCCGCTGAAGCGCGGCGATCTGATCGCGGTGTTTTCCGCCGGTGCCTACGGTTTTGCCATGAGCAGTCAATACAATGCCCGGCCGCGTGCCGCCGAGGTACTCGTGAGCGGACGGGAATGGAAGGTGGTGCGCCGCCGCGAAACTTACCACGACCTGATCGCCGCCGAGCTTTGATTTATGCCCAGCGAATATATTTCATCCCTGCCGCTGCTGCTCCATCCGCAATGGACCGTTGAGGGGTACATCTTCTGTTTGCCGGGTGATGCAATCCCAGCGGATATGCGGCGGGTGGGCCGTACACCTGACGGCCTGCTCCTTGCGGCAGGGGATCAGCCCGAGCCACCGAAAGATGCGGTGCCCTGGCGGCTGCGGTGTGAAAATGATGACGGGTCTCCCTTTGCTTTTGTTGAAACCCGCGAGCAGAAATCGGTTTATGTCGAATTGCGGAGTTTCCGAACCCGACTCGATAAACCGGATGATGAAGCAACCTGGTGCGTTTTCCTGCTGGCTTACACACAATCCCAGACGCACCTTTGCGACGACTGACATTTCAGCCGAAAACCGACGGATCGGATTCCGCATCATCACAAACTTACGCTGAGCCGTTTCCTATGGCAGATAGACCTGCGAGCCGGGAGCGATCGGCGGAACCTGCGCGTATTTATCAACCACATCCTCAGGGTAGATGGCAAATGATGGGCTGATTTCAATGACGGCGTTTGGAGAGCCGTCCGGTTTCTTCGGCACATCGATCCCTGCAGCGGCGAGCCACTGGCTGTTGCGGCGTGTGATGATATCCGCTGCCGACGCAGGTGAATCCACTCCCTCGGCATTTTTGATTGGTGCGAACTCATCGATCCGATCGGTCTCGTAGATGATCGACTTGGTTGCCAGCGGAAGAGCGTCGAAGACAAAAGTTTCCATTTTGACGGCATTGGGGGAAGGTGGATTGACGGGCTTACCCGTATGAAGATCGATATGCGGAACTTTCTTTTCCGCCCTGTGATAGGGAAGTGCAAAACCGTGCGCGTTGAGCTGTTCAACAAAAGATCGCCGTATGGCATGCAGGGCGATGCTGCCGGCTCTGAATTTCAACTCTCCATCCGGTTGCCGGGCCTCAGCGAGCTGCTCTGGAAGATCGCTGTATTCAATCACCACGATCTTTCCATCCACGAGGCAGAAGTTGCCGAGCTTCTCCTTGCCAAAGGCCTTGGGGAGCATCTTGCTGGACATATCCGCTTCGTGGATGTCATGGAGGCCGATGAACAGCGGATCGACGCAGCGAACAATCGGGTTATCCACCTGGAAATAGCTGATCTGCGTTACACCACGGCGCCGCATATCCGAAAGGGCACCGCTTTTGTGCAGAGCCAGGAGCGATCCACCATGGCCATTGGGCGACAGGGCCATCGAGGATGGACTCTCCAACAGCACTTTTCCGTCAAATCCCACGGCCGGAAGCATATCCTGACTGAAGAACATGATTTGCGATTCGGGCATGGAAAAATAATCATGACTCCGGAAGAAATCCACGGTGGCATCATGATTGACGGTGCTGGTCATGATGTAAAAAGGGATGGTGGTATGGTGGCGGGATTCCAAGGCACGAAGATATTCAGCAAAGCACTGGAAAAGCGGCTTTTTACTCACCGGCGTGGCGGGAAATGTTCCTTTGGGGCCGGGCCAGCCGAGCCGCGTGCCCTGTCCTCCGGCAACGACGAAGGCGGCAATCTGTCCGTTCCGCAGCAGCGAGACACCTCGCTGGCGGGCCCGGGCGTAAAGATCCTGCGTGGCGGCATCGGTCGGCTTATTCGGTAGGTAGGGTGCCGGTTCAATGCTGCGTGGCAATTCAAAGGGCACGGGCCTGAGGACAACATCCGACACCAGCTTTGATATT
>DAHWIP010000188.1:0-4715 GCA_027344975.1 Phycisphaerae bacterium | reverse complement strand
ATACGTACTTCCGGTGCCAGAGGATGGCGGCCTGATCTGGATGGATTTCAGCGCGATCGGGCAGGTAGAGCCTGGTAGGGCTCATGGCGAATGTTTTGATAAATTCGTAGCCGCCCATGACACCACAGTCGGGCGGTAGCCGATGTATTTCGTCGGAAACCTGAACCTGACAGTCGCTGCTAAGTGTGAACCAGCCGACATCAAACGCCCAGTGATGAAGTCGGCACAGGGCCAGGCCGTTCCAGATGTCGTCACGCCCTCGGGCATGGCTGGGGACGATGTGTGCGGCCTCCACCTCCCACGAGAGGCCAGTTGGGGATGGAATCTTAAGGCCGCAGACCGCACACCTGAAACCATACGCCTCAACGACAGCCCGCCGAAACCCCCGCGTTCGCAAAAAACACTCACCTTTTTTCACCGCCGTTCCCTTAGACGTGTCAACGGGATCATAGCATTTCGGTTTGGGCTGGTTTTTGATGGCCTCGGCGAGTTTCTGCACCTCGATCGATGCGACCGGCAGAGACTCCTTCTCCGTTGACGGTATGTTGCGGAGTTTGATTGCCTCGTCCAAGCCCATTTCCGTCAGCATCCATTCCCGCTTTTTCGTGACGCGGAATGTTTCAGTGGGGCGCGAAAGCAATTGTCTTTTGGCCAGCGCTTCGGCCGCCCTGTAGAGCACGCGCAGCCAGAGGGATGATGGGATGACCCTGTTTCCCTTGTTGAAAAATCTTACAAGTTTCGCGCTTCGCTGACGCTGGTCAGAGAGAACTCGGCGGCGATTTCATCCACAAGCACCTCACGCTCACGGAATTCGCCGCTGACGCCGCCGTGTCGCGACAGTGCCACCAGTAGGGCGGCTTCGACCAACCCCCTTCGTGGCATGCCAAATTCTCTGATCATGTCAGCTTCGTTACGGCTCATGAGATTGTGCGCCCACCTTGTCGGAATGGTTTGACGCCGCGTGAGGTGAATTCGTAGTCCGCTGAAGACGGTAGTTCGCCAGAACGTCTCTGCAGTCGCCTTGAATGATCTCCGCTTTCACCTGCTCCATGCATTCTGATTATGCGACGGCTCGGAGAGGCTTGCAACCGCGTTCCGAGTCCGGGCCAGGTTGCAACACGTCGGCGCGGAGGCCACAATGAATGAACGGTTGGTGAGATTTATAAAAAGTCGAAACGGAGTTATGAATTTGCCCCACGCATCATCAGACATCGAACTTTCTGCTGGGTCGGATGCCGGCGGCGAATTATGGATTGAAAAGCTGTGGGATTCAGGGCAGCGACTGCTGGTGGCCGGCCGGTATGCCGCCGCACGTCGCGAACTCGAAGCCGCCGAGGCCTCCGCGTTTCATCGTCGTGATGCGGCCCTTCTCGCCCGCATCTATTTGCCCCTGCTCGAGGCATGCCGACAATTGCGGCAACTTTCCACCGAAGGAGTCATTTCGATCGACGCATCAGGTGGTGTGCACCGGTCGGCGTGGGCGGAAATGAAACAATCGGCCGCCAGTGGCGGGGGCGTGATCGTTACGGCATCTGCGTCCATTGCGCGGGTGATCAGCCGCAGGGCGCGTTTCAGCCACCATCCGATTGAATGTCTGCTGCTGGCAACAAAAAACAATGAAACTCGGATTCTCAGTCCCCATGCGGCACGATTTTCCCGCGGTTTGCCGGTCACGTGGCGGCCAGTGGACCGGGCTCAGACGCTTCCGGCCCCCCCGGAGCAGATGCAAGTTGCGCTGCCCCCGCCGGGAATTTATACGCCTGGGTTGCCGGGGCACAGGGCTGCAGCAGAATCGATCATTCTGCTGCAGGAGGCTTTGGCTCTGAAACAAATGCCCTTGGCGCGATTGCCGAAGGATGGATGGTCGCAGATCGCGGTGCTCCGCGGTATTCGTATGATTGATATGGCGTGCGAGCCGGTAAACATCCGCTTGATGCGCGAGGCGGAAAAGGTCGCGAATCAGAGTGTCTGACGGCCAACGATCACCTCGGGCGCGCGACCCACAACTTTAACATTAAACGCTTCAGTGGACGCGTCGGATGCTTCGTTCGAGCTGCAGACCGAATGGGAGAACTGGTCGAGCGGCATTGGTTTGGCGAAGTAAAATCCCTGATACGATTCACATCCGCGGGTGCGCAGAAATTCCAGTTGTTCGGCTGTTTCCACGCCCTCGGCAACAACGTGCAGGTTATGGTGCCTGGCCACGGCGAGAATCGCTTCGATCAGTGCGGCGTCGTTGGGATTTTTCGGTGCGTCTTTAATAAATGAACGGTCGATTTTCAATTCGCTGATCGGGAGTTTCTTCAAATAACTCAGCGATGAATAGCCCGTGCCGAAATCATCAATCGACACGTCGATGCCCAATTCACGCAGAGCCTTGATCTTGGCGATGGAATCATCCACATCCTCCAGCACCGTACCTTCGGTGATCTCGACAATCAACTGCTTCGGATTGGCGCGGGTGATGCGCAGAATGGCCCGCAGGCGATGAAGGAATCTCGGAGATCGAAATTGAATCGGGCTTACATTCACCGCCAGTCGTAGATGATGCCCGGCGTCAGTGAGCCACCGACTCAGCCTGCATACCTCGCGGAGAACAAACTCGCCGATGGGCAGGATCAATCCGGTGTCTTCGGCAATCGGGATGAAATCGGCGGGTGATACCGCACCGTGCTGGGCGCTCTGCCAGCGCAAAAGAGCTTCGCCGCCGATCCATATGCCGTCGCAGTTAACCTGCGGTTGAATGAAGACCCGCAATTCATGCCGGGCCAGCGCATGGCGGAGAGCGGATTGCAGCGAAAGCTGCGATTCTACCGCCTTCTGCATGCACTCTTCGTAATAACCGCACCCGTTGCGGCCGTTCTCTTTAACCCGGTAAACGGCGGTATCTGCCTGCTTGAAAAGTTCTTCGGCTTTGGCGGCGGTGTTGGGAAAAATGGTCAGGCCGAAACTGGCGGTGATGTAATGTTCAAACTCACCGAGCAGAAAAGGTTTGGAGAGCGTTTTTTTCAGTCGATCTGCGACCCGACGTGCGGCCTGGGCAGTGCCGGCCATATCCTTTCCAAGTATCGGCAGCACCACGCCAAATTCATCCCCGCCCAACCTTGCCAGCGTGTCTTCCGCCCTCAGAACCTCAGAAAACCGTTCCGCCACCTGCCGCAGAAGCGCGTCGCCTGCCGCATAACCCCGCCCTTCATTAACTCTCCGGAAGTGATCGATATCTACCATGATGACGGCACCAAAACTTTTGCCGCCGGCGGTCAGGGCCATGGCACGCTCCACACGGTCGACAAAAAGGCGTCGGTTCGGCAAGCCGGTGATTTCGTCATTAAATGCGAGTTGCTCAACCTCCTGCTCGGCAAGTTTCCTGGCGGTGATGTCATTCTGGATGGCGAGGTAGTGGGTAACTTTGCCGGTCCCATCCTTGATTGCCGAGACGATAAGTTCAAGCCAGATGGGTCGCCCGTTTTTGGTATGATCTCGGAGAGTGGTGTGGAGCAGAACGCCCTGTGCGAGCTTTTCCTTGGTCTCGCGGCTGTTGCCGCTGAACTGCTGGGTGCCCTGCAGGAAGCGGGCGGCCCGTCCCTTGACCTCGTTTAACTTATAGCCCGTCAACGATTCAAATGCCCGATTGACGTAGACGATGGGGGCATGAGCCTGCGCCGCATCGCAGAGAATAATACCGTTGGATGCCGATTCAACGATCTGCTTGAAAATGCGCAACGACTCATTGGCCTGACGACGTTCAAAAGGGGCTTTAATCCCCTGCTGAAAGACGTAGCGAGCGGTGAAAAAAGTCGTGAGCAGAAGGGCGACATGTGCGGCAAGTTGCGGTGCGATTCCTCTTCCGGGGCTCATCGCTTCATCAAGAATCATCATGGTCATACTGCAGCAGGCGACCGTGAGGTCGCTCAGCGGCGCGGTATCGAAGCTGAAGCTGGATCGGGCGGTTCGAAGCCCTGCGCTGACCAGCAAAACCAGGCAGGCAAAAGTGAGCATGCCGCCGGGATTGACGGGCGTCAACTGCATGAGCAAGACGATGTTTCGAACCGGGGTAAGAAAAATCACGGCATAAATCAGGGCGACGAACGAAATGGTCAGAGTGGTCGAGCCAACTCGGCAGAAAAGTTTTTGGGAACAAACGCTTCCGCCAAATAATCCGGCTGCACCCAGCGATGCGACGGCACTGAGCGTTGCCATAAGTGCGAGCCAGTTGGCCTGATTGGATGTGGAAAGTGTAAAGAGCCCCGCGACCTGAAGGATGTGCCCGATATCGAAAAGACCGACTGCGAGAAATCCCAGCGACAAGATCAGAAAGTCCCGCGTTCCGCAGCGAAGGTAGGCGGCCCCTCCGAGCAGGAAAATGGTTACGCAGACTGCGATATTTCCGCTGCCGATGATCGTGTGAAGTAGCTTCCATCGTTCGGCGTCAACCATCGACGATATCCACCCCGCGAGGGAGGGTAGAAGCAGAGTGGGTAAGCTGACGAGCAGCATCGTCAACGTTAATCGAAATAAATGTCGAGAGGGGGCAAATTCTGAATGGTCAAAGGCGGGGGTGGCTTGAACTGTGTTCGTGGCGGTGGCTTCTTCCGGTGCCATGTCGTATTGGATCAGGCTTTGGGCAATCGGCAAACTCCGGGCCATTTGACTGCCTCTTCAAAAATGGACAATCCATCTAGAAAAACCAGCGCCGATCAAACCTGCAAACATAC
>DAHWIP010000187.1:0-4782 GCA_027344975.1 Phycisphaerae bacterium | reverse complement strand
TGAAGGAGTCGATACGCCCCGCCTCTTTGAGTACCCGGTAGACGGTCGATGGACTCACCGCCACCACCCCGGCATCGAGCATCATAAAAGCCAGACGGCGATAGCCTTCCAAGGGGTAGCGGTCCTCGAAGTCGAGGATAGCCTGCTTCTCCGTAGCATCCAACCAATGATCGCGTGGTATCCATGCGTTGTGCTCGTTGACTTTACCGAACCGGTTCTTCCAAGCGTAAAACTTACCAGGCCCAATGCCCAGCCAGGTGATAAACCGCACGCCATCGTACCCCCCACTACCTTGCGAGAAGTTTACGAATACAACCCGTCATCGCTGCTTCCGCGATCGTTGCGGCCGCGACTTCTTGGGGCCGAGGCGTGCCTGTGGTCGGAGCGAATCGCCACAGCGCGGCATCTTTTTTATCAGGCGCTGCCACGTGAAATGGCGATGGCGGAAATTTGTTGGACTCCGCTCAAAGAGCAGAATTATTCCGGCTTTTTACGGCGCACCCGAGGCCAGTATGCGTGGTTGATGCGTCATCACTACAACTTCTGCATTCCGCTGCCACACGGGGAATTTATTCCCCAGACCGGCCGCGCGGTGGCGAAACGAGTGCCCGCCCGCAATCTGATCATCTATCAGACATCATCGGCCCGCGGAATGATCCGACTGCAGGATACGATTCCCGGCGTGGTTATTCGTTATACGCTCAACGGCACCGTCCCGACGGCAACATCGCCGCGATACCACCGGCCGATTGCGATCTCCATAGCTCGCAAGGTGCCCGTGGTGCTGCGCAGCATTGCGGTTTTGAAGTCCGGCCGATGCAGTGCTCCGACGCGATGGGAAGTGGAACGCATGCCGCGATAAATATCCTCCCGCGGAAATTAATAATGTTTTTACCGCAGAGGACTCAGAGGTTCCGGGTGAAAATTCATTCGCGTTGCCGTACGGTCTGTAGCAAGCGGGAATAGCTGGTGCCGGGCTTTGGGCGTTTCGGTCTGCTGATGGTTTTAATGCAGGAAGTGCCTGAAGCCGGTATGGATCATGGCCGCGCCCCGCTGGTTGCAGAGTTCGATGGTATCGGCATCCCGTTTGGATCCGCCGGGTTGAATCAATCCCGTGATCCCGGCATCGAGCAGCAATTGCGGCCCATCGGCGAACGGGAAAAACGCATCGGAGGCCGCCACCGCCCCAGCTAATTTTTCGCCATGACCGTTGAGACGGGCGAGTTCAATCGCGAGGCGGCAACTGGTGACCCGACTCATCTGGCCGGCGCCCACACCGAGCAACTGCCCATCTTTCACGATGACGATCGCATTGCTTTTGACATGCTTGCAGATTTTCCACGCGACATGCAGATCACGGGACATCTCAGCGGACGGTCGGGCGGGGGTGACAACGCTGAACGCAGACTCGGGTTCAGGCACATCATCCGCCTGCTGAACGAGAACTCCGCCGGAGATGGATGTCAATTTCAGGTTGCGGGGGGCGGTATCGCCGCGAGCCGATGTCATGGGAACCGCCAGGAGACGGCAGTCGGCCCAGCGCCGGCGAAGAATATCGAGTGCATCGGGGGCAAAATCCGGGGCGATGAGAACTTCAAGAAATTTCTTACCCGCCACGATCGCCGATGCGAGTGAAGGATCGACCACCCGATTCACCGCGACAATCCCGCCAAAAGCTGCGACCGGATCACCGGCGTAGGCAAGTTCAAACGCGATGGTTGGATCAGGGGCGGCGGCACATCCGCACGGATTGGCGTGCTTGATTACGGCGGCGGCGGGCTGGTCAAATTCTGCGGCCAGCGAGAACGCGGCGTCGGCATCAAGCAGATTAATATAGGAAAGCGTCTTGCCGTGCAGTTGTTGAGCTCCGGCCACACCAACTGAATTGCCACCATCTGCATACAGGGCGGCGGCCTGATGTGGATTTTCCCCGTAGCGGAGGTCGCTGATTTTGCGATAGCTCTGGATCAGTGTCGGGAAGAGTCCGGCGGCGGAGGCTTCCGAATCATCCCCCAGTTGCCGGGCAAGATAGCGATGCACGACGGCATCATAGGATGCGGTACGCGCAAAGGCGGTGACCGCGAGATTGAGCCGGAACTGCAGCCGGGTTGATCCGGAATTTTGACGCAGGTGATCAATAAAGCCGGAATACTGCGCGGGATCGGTCACCACCGCCACTGAGCGATAATTCTTGGATGCCGAGCGCAGCATCGCCGGGCCCCCGATATCGATGTTCTCAATGGCGTGCTCAAGGTGCGTATTCGGGTCCGCCACAACTTTTTCAAAGGCGTAAAGATTAACGACGAGCAGATCGATCGGGCGGATACCGTGAACGTTCATCGCATCGAGATGCGCCGGATGATCGCGCAGGGCCAGGAGCCCGCCATGGACGGCAGGATGCAGGGTTTTGACCCGTCCGTCCATCATTTCCGGAAAACCGGTGACTGCGGAGACATCCGTAACGGGAATACCCGCTTCGGCAATCGCGCGGGCGGTTCCGCCGGTTGAAATAATTTCGATGCCGAATTCGGAGTTCAGAACCCGGGCAAGATCCACCACGCCAGTTTTATCGGTAACGGAGATCAGTGCGCGCTGGATGGGGACGGCGTCGATGGAACTCACGAGAGGTGTCTCCAATGAAAGATTGAGTAATAGACAGATGGCGGATATCGACGTTCGGAACGAAGACTCCGCAAAAATCACCGATTGAAATGATCAGCCATTCAGATCAATCCAATGGATAGCGACGCACCAATGCGAGGAGAAAGCCATTGGTGGATGCGACGTAAATGCGTTTTGAAACCGTGGATTTTGCATACACACACGGAGTCGATTCCGTTGCGCGGTAAATCACATCTCCATCGGCAGGGGAGATAATTAGAAGCTGATTCCGACCGGAGGCGGCAATTCTGTGGCCGACCTCCCCGACAATACGTTTTACGCCCACTACCGGGCCCCACTGGATCGATCCGGTGGTTGGATTCAGGCTTATCAGTCCGGCGCCGCCGGTGCAGATCGTCAGTCGTTTACCAAACATCACGGGCTGGTGGGTCAATCGGCCGGGCAGGCGTGTAATCCACGGCGCCAGTCCTGTTGAAGCATTAATGGCGTACAGATTGTGGTTGAGACATGGAACGAAAACCAGATGGCCGTCCGTGCCGAGATCAGCAACAACGGAACCCGAGAGAAGCCGCCGCCACCCCCCACTGCCATCGGTTGCGATGTGTCCCCAGACGCGACCGTCTTGAGATCCGCAGACCATCATTCCGTCCAGAACGATCGGCCGGGAGAGAAACGCATCCCCGCGTGAAAATTGGGCCCAGTGCATGAAGATGGGTATGTGGGGCGAGAGAACATACATGCGGTCATGATAAGCCCCGATGAACATGCGGCCGTTGCTGATTAAAGGGCGAGTTGAGGGGGCAAACTTGAGGGTCTGCGATTTGGTGACCGATCCGTCGGCCTTGCTGACGACCAGCAGCTTGCTGCCGGCAACGATCAGCAGATGGTTTTTACCATAGCTGATCGGTTCAAGTGTCGCCTGCCCGCGCACGGCGTATTGCTGAGTCCATTGGATGGAGCCGGACGAGGCGTTGATACAAATCAGATAGCCATATTTGGTCAAGACATAGACTTTTTTCCCGAGCAACCAGACATGGGTGATCCGGTCGTGGGTTCGTGGCCCCAAGCCGAGGGGCATCTGCCAGAGTACTTTGAGACGTGCATGGTGAAGCACGGAGTTGGAAAACGGGGCCGTGGCAGCCCGTGCGAATGTGGTTATCAACGTTATCGAGGCAACCACCACGATCATCATGGCGGCACCGGAGCGACTCCACCGCTTGGCATGCATCAATTTAGCTCCTAAAACTTCAGCAACCGTTCGAATTTCATGCGGCGGTGCATATCGGCGAATACCGCCGCACCCCCGGCGATTGTTGTAACACCGCCTTTGCGTCCCCGCAATACCGATGCGCCAATCTTAACCGCCGGGTTTTAATGGTCAACTTGCATCGATCGGCAGTTTCAAGATGCGGGTCAATGCCTGCCGAGATTCGGTTTGTCTCGGAACCGCACGACGGGGTATAGCGGACGATGTGGAAGCGGTCCGACCTACATGACTGGAGGCAATGTCGCGGGGCCGGTATCCTATGGAATAGATGAAGGTTCTGCTTATCGCCAATTCTGCCAAGCATGAGGCCGTTGCCGCCGGCCACCACTTACTGGCTGATTTTTCGCGTCGGAGTGGCGTAAACGCCCGGTTTATGGAGGGTGTAGATGAGGCGAGCATCGGAAACCTGACGGACATACCGGATCTGATCGTGCTGCTCGGGGGTGATGGGACGATCCTGCAGGCGGCCCGGTTTCTGGCCCGGTACGGTGCCCCGGTCGCGGGGATTAACTTCGGCAAGCTGGGTTACATGGCGGCCTTCACACTTGATCAATTCAAGCAACATCTGCCCGCCCTGCTGGAGGGGAGATTCCAGACGACTGACCGCCTCATGCTGCAGGCGTCTATACGTGGACCTGAATCCGGGCCGGGCGGTTATGACATTCAACACGCGACGAATCTGGAGGCTGAATATCTGGCACTTAACGACGTGGTACTTAACGCCGGAGCTCCGTTTCGAATGGTGGAACTCACGGTGCGTGTGGATGATTCGGACACGGCCACTTTTCGCGGTGATGGAATCATCATTTCCACCGCGTCGGGTTCAACGGGATACAACCTCTCAGCCGGTGGACCGCTGATTACTCCGGATGTCCGGGCTATGGTGATAACTC
>DAHWIP010000186.1:0-4785 GCA_027344975.1 Phycisphaerae bacterium | reverse complement strand
GACGGGGTTTGGATTTCTACTCTCTAGACAGATGACTTCCAAGATTCGTAAACGAGCCGTCGGAAGTCGCGTCAGAGTCTCACTCAACCGGCTTAAGAACAAAATGTTTGATCGTGACGGCCTTGAAGCCTGAGCCTTTGTTGAAGGTAATCACGTTCATTCCACTTTTGAGCGTAACGGTCAGAGGCTTGGTGTGCCCCCAGCCACCATCAGTCCATGGAACTGTCATGGCGATTGAATGGCCGGTGTGATTAACGTCCACCATCAACTTCTGGGGTGGCTTTACGGTCACAACCTTGGCAGTGAGTTGGTAATGTCCGGCGTGATCTGCATAAACAGTGTACGAGAACGGGTCCGGTCCATGGCTACGACGCCCGAAACTGGAATAATGAGCCTGCATGCCGCCAAGAAAGCTTTTAGTAAAGAGAATCGCAGGATAACGACGCGGTAGGCTGCTGCGACAGGCCACAACAGGAATGTGGATCACTCCCTGATTGTTGACGGTAACTTCCATCTCAGCTCGCGTTACCGGTGCGTTTTCCACCAATTGAGCCTTGGTTGGCCCATACTTCTGGGCCAACTCAGCGTAGCTTGGCGCTGGCGGTACCGGAAGACCTGAGTTAACGATGGCACGCTCCATCTTGATCGCCAGCGCATACCATAATCCGCCGGTTCCCGGCTTTCGGAGATCCGGCCGCTGTTCTTCGAGTGCGGCCGCTATCCACTGAGCGCGAAGCACTTTGATGAATTGCTGCGGATATCGCCGCGCCTGAGATTCAAGATAAAAATTCAGGCCGCTGCGATGGTTCCACCAACCCCATTCCCAACCCGCACCCAACACGGAAACCCAACCATTGGGAGTCCAGTGGCTCATCGCGGCATGACCACGCTGCTGATATCCCCATACCGGAATGCCAAACGCCCGTTCTCCGAGCCGGCCGATCCACGCGCGGGGGCCGCATTCTCCACCACCCGCAAGGATTCGTGACGCAAAGTTCCCCGAAACCGCATCCCAATTGGGATGGCAGTAACCGACGTCGGTATGAACTGGATTGAGGTACTGTTCGTTGAAGATGAACTCCGGCTCGTAGTTTTGCAGCATGGTGCGGTACCATGATATCTCTTGATCGGTAAAGGGGTCGTCCGTGACAAAACGGCAGTCCCAAGTGGTTAAAATTGGAAAATACGGGCTCAAATCCTTGTCCAGATAAGCC
This sequence comes from Phycisphaerae bacterium, assembly GCA_027344975.1. Taxonomy (GTDB): domain Bacteria; phylum Planctomycetota; class Phycisphaerae; order WQYP01; family WQYP01; genus JAJZGD01. Next base: position 3,571 of record DAHWIP010000186.1, on the reverse strand, counting down.
TTCTGGTAATTAAGAAATCGCTTGACAGGATTAAACTCAGTTGGGGCATTCCCAAGCGATGCGGATTGTGGGCCGACAGAACGCTTTCCCGGATACTGCATCAGAGCCGTGCCCAAGGCCAGCCGCTGAAGAATTCCATGATGGGCTTCAGGACTGGCGTTCTCGATCGCGGTATATATCTCCATGGTAAGCCCATAGTTGCCATTGCGCGCACCATCCGCCATCTGCATCTGTTTCATGAGTTTTTTATTCTCAAGCAGTTCAGCGATCAATTGCTTGTGCTCAGGGGACTGCTGGGCAAAAGCAGCCAGTCCACGAGGTGTCGCATGACCTATGATCGACGCTCTCAAGAGCACGGTATCCAAGTCGTCACTGGACAGGAAGTTGTTAATTCGACGAAGGATAGGGGGCGCCGCCGCCTGACAGCGAATTAATGCCATCGCATACGACATCTTGCTGGCGCTGGCACGAGCACGCGCCGCTCGAGCCATGGCCCGTGATTCACCGGCATGGCGGGCAAATTTTTTGCTCAGAAGATAAGGCTTACACGCCGTTTCAGCTCGATAGGCGGCCATGAACCGGGCTTCCATCGATTTACTGATGTGTGGAAGATGATTAACAATTCGCTCCTGCAGGCTACGTAAAACGGCGGCATACTCGGCCATGAGTTGTCGCCCATACGGAGTCAGAGGAGCGAGATTGGACTGGCGATTGCGGTGCCGACGAGCTGTCGCAAATTGCGGCAGGCATAACATAAGTACAGACGCACACAACAAACCGGTAATGAAGCTTTTTTTAAACATGGATTTATCCTTTACTCGCTGCCTCTCTACGACGCACACGCATGCGCATAATATGAGAGTTTAGCATAATATTCGCTTTGCCGCCATCAATTTCGCTCACTTGGTTTGCTCATGGTCCTGCAATCTCATGACAATCAAACGTGTGCCCGATTGCGGCATGTATATCGGACATAGACGGCGAGCGAACGAATCATATATGTCCTGGCCTCCCCTGAGAATCAAAACCGCTCGCCATATGGACAAACGCCTTGGGGAGAAGTAAGTTGCAACATATTCCATTTTTTTCATGGCTCGGAGAATCGGCTTAACCCGCCGCGGGTCGGTGGCCTGCTTGAGCCACACCGTCCTGCCCACATGGTTTGGTTGCACATCCGCGTATGGGGCGGTTTCATTCCAATTCGGACAACTGGGCCTGAACCTGAACATTACACGCGGCTCCAAAATTAAGATTTAAGATTTGTTACGCCTGTGTATTTTTGCTATTATCGGCCGAAGGCCGACTGTGTGTTCGTTTGGTCTGCGCTGCCATGTGTCGGTTAACTGCGTTTGTCAGGAGATCATTGTGAGATCAGAGTCTGCCATTGCGTCGGAAGTAAGGCAGGATTTCAGCCTGCGAAAAGTCTCGGGACTGATTGAGCATTACCAACCTCCGCCGATGGCCGGTTATGACCCGACGGGGAACTGGAAGCAGGAATACACCGTATTTTTATTGGATCCGTGGATGAGCATCAAAAGCGGCTATTTTTCGCTTGAGCGATCGCGCCAGGGTTCGCACGGTTTTACCTTGGAGGTGCACCTGCGCAGCTTTGGGATTTCAGGTTTTTCTCTTTTTCAGCACGCGCTGCTCAAATGTCGGGCGGATAGGCTCGCCACGCCTCTGTCGTGGCAGTTTGATACCAAGATGGCACGTCGGGCGTCGGATCGGCCGTACCTCCAGACGGGACGAAGCCGCAGTGCGGATGTCCGGGATGGATATTTGATGCTTCGCGACAAGTTGCGCACCAGTAAAATCCCGCTCCATGGGCCGTATTCCAACGAGTGGACCCTGCTGGAGGCGGTTCAGCGATTGCCCGGCGAATCGATGAAAGCGACTCCCTACACGCTCATTGATGAATATGATACCCCGCAGCCCGACCATACTCTGGCTTTCCGCGCCCAGGTGCACCTGGAGACGGCCGCTGGCCCGTTGCACCTGATCGGTTACTACGATCTTGGGCGTGCGGTGATTCCCACCGTTTATTGGGTTGATCAGCACGGCCGTCTGATTTTCGTCTGCACCGGATTGGTGGTCTACGCCCTTTCCGCGACGAATGGAAAGCCGGGGCGCTGTCCGCCCCGATATCCCACATACCGTAGCGCCGTTTTGCATGAGAGATTTTAAGGAGTGTTTGGCATGGCAGAAGATCGTAGCCTTTCGGATCAGTCATCGGATATCTCGGAGTCGGCGTCTCGGCATTCGCGGCGCAACTTTCTCAAGGGGGGTGCTGCCCTCGGCGGGCTGTCGCTGTTGGGTAATTCGCCTTTGGCTGCGGCGATGGATCAGGTGCAAACATCGTCGGGCGGTAAGAAGCCGAATATCCTGATTATCATTTCCGATCAATTGAATATCGATGCCATCGGTCGTTACATTAACCACTTCAAGGATCCGGCATATGGTGGGCATTGGGCGAAAACGCCGCATCTCGACCGTCTGGCGCGGGAGGGGACGTCATTTATCGAATCGCATTCAGCGGATCCCGTATGCAGTCCCTCGCGTTCCTGTATTTTTACCGGGCGTATGTCCATTGAAACGGGCGTCGTCGAAATCAATATCGGTATTGATAAAGACGTCCCCAACATGGGACAGTGGTTTGAGCAGCATTCAAACTACAACCGCGTCTACTGTGGAAAATGGCATATCGGCGGGCATTGGAATTATCCAACGGTGAGTGGGCCTCGGAAAATTCCCGGTTTTGAGACAATACCCGTTAACGGTCCGGGCTTTGGAATTCACGCCGACCCTCAAGTCTCAAACAGTGCCGCCGCGTTTATAACCAACTATCGGGAAGAGCGTCCCTATCTTCTCGTGGCAAGCCTGATGAATCCGCACGATATCTGCTATTGGGCGATGAATTTGGTGGGCAGCGAGACAACCCCGACAACGGACGTCAATCATCTTGGGAAAAAATTACCCATCCTGCCGCCTGATTTTCACTATGACTTCAAGTATCCACCGGGCCTGCAGCCAGTAGTGTCCCGGAATTTGTGATTCCATGGCGTTTTGGTTCATTTCATGGGTCTTGCGTGAGGTGGCGCGGGCGGATGGATGTCGTGGGCGTCGAATGGGGCGGATGGGGCGCAAGCAGCGGCGTGGCCGTCCGCGGAGTCAATAAAAATCCCCAGATGGCTTAGGCTTTGTTTTTTGCGGCCCGCTTTCGTGCCAGACGTTCCCGGGTGAGCCGCCGCTCTCTGGCCAGGCGGGCGAGTGCGGGGGCCATGTCCTCGTAGGTCGCCTCCCCGGTGACGATCAATTGCATCGCCGTGAACATATACGTGTTGGGTGGTTCCTGGGTATACAGGCTCACCAGCAGAGTACCGATCATGGCCACATACATCCAGGTTTCCACGCCCCGCGCGCTGTGGCTGATCATGTGTTCAAAATGGGCGTGCACCTTGAGCCAGCGGAAGAACACTTCAATGTCCCACCGTCGCAGGTAAATCAGCGCTACGATATGGGCGGGAATTTCCAGCATACTGGTGATCAGGCGAATCGGCTCGTCGGGATCCTT
>DAHWIP010000185.1:0-4791 GCA_027344975.1 Phycisphaerae bacterium | reverse complement strand
GGCGAGGGGGGATGAGGCTGCTGCGGAGGGCGGCGCGGCGGCATGATCCGGACGCCCACCAATTCCTGAGGCGGATTCTTAGGACTCGTTGGCCTGGCCGTCGAGTCCCTCCGACGCGGCGGCCGATGCGACGGCCCCACGTAAACTCCGGGGCGAAAACGTGAATGGTTACCGCCAAATGCCGTTGGCGAGGAAATACCGGAGCCAGCCGACTGTCTAATGCCAATGCTGTCGACGAACGCAATCAGGCGGCAACTTCCGCGCATCGTCCCGGCGCGTTATGCTTCCAGAACGAATTCCACATTGAGGGCCGGTTATGGTCGCGATTGCTGAAGTACTAATTGCCGAAGGCAAGGTAAAAAAGCTTTGCGCCCGTCGTGCCCGTTGTGTTAAATACTGCGGCTACCGGTATGATGCCGAAACGGAAAATTATTATGTGCGGAACCGGTATTATTCGCCGGGCCACGGCCGGTGGCTCATCCACGACCCGATCGGGTATCAGGGCGGAATCAATCTTTACGGCTATGTCAATTCCTCGCCGGTGGGGAATTTGGATGCGGAGGGGGTGGGCCCGAACCCGGGGGGCGCGCCTCCGGCTCAGACGCCGCAGGGTGAAGTTGCAGACATCCGTACGCTGCGGTCGCAGGTGGCTGCTTGGAACCGCGCGGGCTACACCTTCGCAAATGGCCTGCTCCAGGCCTTCCTCAGCCAGCGTTTTCCTGGTCGACAGGCCGGGGCCGCATTCGAGCGCTTTTCGAGTGAAATAAAGAGTTCGGAGTATTACCGCTCTGCTGCCAGATCAACTATCGCGGGAGCTGTCACAAGGTACTACACAGCACACCGCGCTGCCTTCGCACCTGGGAGGTGGGTCAGGTTTCCGTTGCCGACCGGAATGCATTTCTATTTGCGATACTATTTTGATTTCGCGGAAAGGTCCAGACTCGCTGACGATCTGATGTACGCCCTTGGTGGAGCGGTGTTCAACATGAAAGGTGAAGTCAAGGCTCGCGTCGGCTGTGACCAGGTCCTGCACTGGACCACTGTCCGGCTTAGCGTTGAGCAGCCCGACGACTATAGTTTTCCATCGTACGGTGATCCGATCAAGGAGCTGTTGGCCTGGAGCAGCCCGGCGTTCAGAGCGGCGTACGCCCTGCAGCACACCTACGGATTCCAGCCGTTTTCGCACACGGAGGAGTGGTCTGGCCAATTTCACGGCGAATTCTATGCCACTTGGCAGGCGTGGGTTAGGGCGGTGGCTCATCTTTTGCCGTGACCAAGGAGGTGCAGGTTTGGGTACTACCCGGAGGAACAGGCTCCTGGCCGCCGCGGATCGCGGCAGCCGCCTGTTCCAGAGGTTCTTTGAAGTCGCGACGCTGGTATGCCTGGTGCTTACCCTTCCGCCATTGTGGCTGGTCGTCGGTTTCCTTTCCACGGATTTGGGGCGCCCGCGCCTGAGATCGGGTACCGTCCGGCTGGTCATCATTCGTGGGCACGGGCGCTTTGCGATTTGCGACCGCCGAGCAACGCTACGGTATTTGGATAAGGCGATCATTGGCCGCGTACAACGTAGCGAAAGTGCGCAGGGCGCGCGCCCTTGGCGTGATTGGATTTATTTCCGAAGTTCGGATTATTCCTGCGAGATATATTTTTCCGACGGTAGGGTGTACTACGGGCCGGCCCATTTTGCCATGTGGCGCGGTCGCCTTATTTCAACTTTTCCGTCGACGGGCCTATATTTCAGGGTGGGCCCGCATGTGCGCGAGGGGCCTGAGAATCCGCCACGGGGAATAAGGCGGCTGGTAGCCTTCCTGGACGGCAAAAGCGTGAAACCGGAGCGTAAATGTATACGTCGATTCTGAGAAATTTGCGCTCTCGCGACCTTGGGCGCATCGGTGCGCTCGCAGCCCTAGGGGCCTGTTGCTGCTACCTCGCCGGGGCGTGGTTGCTAAAGACCCTGATGCTGGCGTCGGTCGAACCCTACTGGGTGTATCTCTGGTGGAGGGCGTTGTCTTTTTGGGCAAATTTTGGACTCGCCGCCTATGGGCTGGTCGCTTGGGGTGGCTTTTTCGCTGCCACCGTAAGTGCCTATCTGGAGGCGGACAGGGGCAACGCCAGCGGGGGTTGGCGCCGGCTCGCGTGGCTGGCAGTCGCGACACTGGCACTGGCGGCGGTGCCGCTGCTCGCCCGATCCGGCTGGTTGCCTACGGCGATACTGACATTTTAGGGGGCACGCCGCGAGATTGTCCCGTGGGGAAGTTAAACGGGCAGGTGGATGATATTGGGCGGGGGTTGCGTCCGGCGCGGAGCAACCGCAGGCCTCCTGCGGAGGGAAATTGGGGGACTCGGCGTGAGCGACCTTCGGTTTGCGTGGCAGCTCCGCCGTCGCGGCAACTTCCGCGCATCGTCCCGGCGCGTTATGCTTCCAGCATGAATTCCACATTGAGGGCCGGTTATGGGCGCGATTGCCGAAATATTAATGGCCGAAGGCACGGCACGAAACCATTATGGCCGGTACGTTGGAGAAGCGAGAATTTCAGCTCGTGCGGCAAGGCTCCATGCTTGCTCCCCTGTCCACTTTCTACTTTCACCTTTCTGCCGGCGCTGGTGGCTCGCCGGCCCTTGTCTCACACCAAGCCGCGAAGATCGCCAATACGGTACGAAGAGGCATAAGGACTTAATGCAAAAATCTTAGCGGCTTTCACCCTTAGCGTGATAAAAAAGCAGACGACATCATGCCGCAGGCATGGAACCGTATCTCGCGCGGAGCCGCGAAATCGCGGAGACGGTTGGATGGCGCGAGCAACCCAAATGCCGGAGCCTCTGAGTCCTCTGCGGTAAAAAAATTATCACCATCGTGCGCAGCAAGATTCCTGCCTGCTCTACGACTCAACTCTCACCTTCCTTCCGGGCGGTCCAGCCGGTGCGTGCCAAGCCATGAATTGTGGTGTAGAATTAAATACGGTTATATTCGTGCCGGGTTTTACAATGGTAAAGGCACAGGAAAGGGGATCATGGGCGTACCTATGTCGCAGATGTGGACGGTAGCGAGCTACGTTATCAGTCAGCGGCTCAAAGGCCGCAGGCGTTATCCACTGGTTTTGATGCTTGAACCGCTGTTCCGCTGTAATCTCGCCTGCGCCGGATGCGGCAAGATTCAGTATCCAGCCCATATCCTCAAAATGCAGCTTACTCCCGAACAATGTTTCAAAGCCGCCGAGGAATGTGGGGCTCCGATGGTGAGCATTCCCGGTGGCGAGCCGCTGCTGCATCCGCAGATCAAGGAAATTGTCGAAGGATTGATCGCCCGGAAGAAGTACATTTATCTCTGCACCAACGCGCTTCTGCTGGCCAAAAAAATTGATCTTTTCAAGCCGTCTAAATATCTGACTTTCAGCGTGCATCTGGACGGGCAGGAGGAGCATCACGATTTTTCCGTATGTCGTGAAGGCACCTATCAAACTGCCGTCGAAGGCATTAAAGAGGCGCTCAAACGCGGATTTCGAGTCACCACCAATACCACGCTCTTCGATGGAGCCGACCCGGTAAGCGTGAGGCAGTTCTTCGATGAGATGATGGCATTGGGTGTAGAAGGGATGATGCTCTCGCCGGGCTACAGTTACGAAAAAGCGCCCGACCAGGAACACTTCCTGCCCCGTGCCAAAACCCGCAAACTCTTCAGCACGATTCTGAGTAATCGGTCAAAACGGTGGCGTTTCAATCAAAGCCCATTATTTCTTGAATTTCTGATGGGACGCCGTGAGTATGCGTGTACCCCTTGGGGTATGCCCACCTACAACATCTACGGTTGGCAGAAGCCGTGTTACCTTCTTCAGGACGGCTACGTCGACACGTTTCAAGAGTTGCTGGATACCACGGAATGGAAGAATTACGGCACCGAATCTGGAAATCCGAAGTGCGCCAACTGCATGGTGCACAGCGGGTATGAAGCCAGTGCGGTCAATGATACGTTCGGTTCGGTGGCAGGATTTTTCCGAACCGTTAAAGCTACGCTTTTTGGTGGTGGTTACCCCAACTCCGAAGCCTTGGAGGCGTTGAAGGAGCCCCCGGTTCCGCTTCACAAGAAACTTGTGGCGGTAACGGTCAGTGCGAAAAATCCGCAGGTGGAAAATAAAAGCGTCGGCGTTTGACGCAATATGGGCAATACCGGTCCGCCGCGATTGGTAAAAATAGCGGAAGAATTCTGATTATGAATCAATCATCATCTGTACCTGCAAACATTCCGGAACAGCTCGAGGGGTGGACGCCGGCTATTGATTCTCCCGCCATGCTGGAAGCGGTTGTCGAATGCGCCTTTAACTACCGCGGTGATATTACGCTCGTGAGCAAGAGCGGCCGCAAATTTGAAGGGTACGTATTCGACCGGCAGAAAGCGACTGATTTGTCGGCGTCGAAATGCCGCATGATTCTTGCCGGCACCGGCGAGCGTGTGGCCGTCCCATTTGCTGAAATTCAATCCATCGCCTTTACGGGAAAAGACCCCGCAACGGGTAAAAGCTTTCAGACCTGGGTGGAGAAATACCTGGCCAAAAAAGCCGCTGGCGAAAAAAATATCGGTATCGACCCTCAACCTCTGGATTGACGGCCGGGCCTGATCCCGCTGCCTGCGTCCGACGTATAGGTTTGGAAGACCCATCTGTGGCGATGTCGGCAAATGGGGACGACCCTCCAAGCTGGGCAAGGCATCGCATCACTTGGTCTTGGTCAATATCCACGCTATTCTATTGTGGTCGAAGGATCGGTGCGGATTGAAAGGACTCGTTCCATGCGCTC
>DAHWIP010000184.1:0-4796 GCA_027344975.1 Phycisphaerae bacterium | reverse complement strand
GATGGGTACACAAATCGCACTGCGAATAGCCATATCGTGAACCGACTTGCCCTTGAGGAATCGCTGATCGGTCATGGCATTGCTGGATAAAACACCTTCATTTTTGGACAACACGTGCTGAATAATGGTCTGGCTTACGGCAATTTTTCCGACCTGCTCTTCACTGCGGTAGCGTACAACTACCGGCACCACTTTACCTGTCGCATCATCCAGCAGACCGATGAAGCCCCTGTCCGCCCGCAGTTGCTCAAAGACGAGATCCATAACCTTGTTGAGCAACTGCTGTTGATCAAAAACACTTGCAATCGCCGTGGAAATCTGCAGCAGCACTTTGAAATGTGCCATCGCAACCTGAGACGGCTCGGGAGACGCGAGGATCACAGAATCATCACTGCTGGGAATCGTGCTGATGATACTGGAATCCCCAGGTCCGGAGCCGCTCTCCGAAGAGATATTATCTGATTCGGCAAGACTTACGCTGTTGGCGGCGGCACCGAAGACAAGCAGGGTTGATCCCAGGCGAATTTGATCACCCACCTTCAAGCGAGACGATTTATTGAGCTTTACGCCGTTAACAAAAACACCGTTGGCCCCGCCGGCATCAGATATCGTCCAGGTATTATTCGCAAACTCTATGTAGGCGTGCTTTCGTGAAACCGTCAGATCAGAGAGTGGAACCTGCTCACTGCTTCGACCGATCAATACCGGCTCACGAATGGGGAATTCAAACTGACGCCCTTTATCCGGGCCCTGCAGAACATAAAGAGAGAGTTGCGGCACGCTGATTTATCCGTCTAAAGCCTTAAGACCCGGTTTGCATCCATACAGTACCGAGGTTCACGACCGTCACCACACGACACATACTCACTCAACCACCGACGGTTAGGGAAAATCTTCCGCCGATGGAGGGGGCAGTACGATCGGAACAACATGCTGCCCTTTACCAAGACATTGTAGTTATATCTGCGCCGGCTGGATAGTTACCTGCGTTAATCCGCCAATTTCGTTTATCCGCGTGACCTTAACATCTCCCGACCGAGCGGAATATGGGGAGACTGCAATTCCCGTGAAGAGTGATCGGCCATTGCCCCGTTGATAAGGGTTTGCGCAACGCTGATTTCGGCCTGTTCTTGGTGCTTTACCTATTTGCAGCGATATCCGGACGAGATCAATTTGTTGTCGGGGAATTCTCATTCCTGCAGCCATTGTCCTGAGATGCAGCGAGCAGTTGCAGCATAGAATCCATCTGCGTGCGCAGTCGGTCGCTGATTGACCCCAGCGTGGCGGCTGCATCGTGCGCAAGCACGCCATATTGCCTCATTTGCTTCGGCCGCAGATTGTCGGCAAAATTGACTGCCTGAATGAGTGTGACCCGAAAGTTCCAGACCGCACTGATTTCAGGGGCAGGTAATTGAACGTCATTCTCTTCCAAGATAGACCGCATGGTTGCGCGTATATCTTCCAGCCAGTTTTGAGCAATGGAAATTAACGTTTCATCAGCATCGGCGTCTATTGAGTTCAGTGGGGACGGTGATTTTGACACTTCAAGTTGCGAAACCGCAACAGTGAGGAGGCGGTCGATTTCCTGAAAAGTCGCCAGCAGATTGCGCTTATGATTCTCATTGAGCCCTGACATGTATCCATCCGTTCCCGAATAACATCTGCAATTACAGTAGTTACGAAAACAATTGACTACCAATTGCTGACTCAATTCCGATTATCCTGTCGGAATTTCCTGCCGGTGCCGCTATTTCCCACGAGTCTGTCAGCTTTTTCCAAGCTCTTAACGTCGCTGGATTCTTTTTCCGAAGCCTAATCGTCTCAAGGTACATCGATTTTGTCAAATGTTATTCCCAAATTTGGACATGCCGCTTGATCGAGCGGGTGGAAATATTTGCATTGCTCCGTTAACTTCGTGGTACGGTAAACATGAGTTTGGATATCCGTGTTTAGGGTTAATCTTCTTCGGGCTGTATCAGGACAGGAGTAGTTCAATGTCCAAGAACCGTCAGGAACTTGCGCAAAGGGTTGGTGCAAAACTTAAGGCGGCAAAGCCCGAAAGCGTTCGTGGGGTAGTCGGATTCGATGGGTTTGTTGATGAGATCATAGCTGTCGTCGACAAACGCTATTCCACAATCAATTACGACCGCATCGCCACCATTACGGATTTTGCCGCCCGGGCGGCTCAAGCGGCCGGAAAGAGTGCCAATTTAGAATTGGTTGTCAAAAAACAAAAACTTGGCGGTAACGGCCCCATTATGGCCAATGCGCTGGCGGCGATCGGTTTCCGATTAACTTATATCGGCAATCTTGGTTACCCGCAGGTGCACCCGGTATTTCAGGAGTTGGCCGGCCGCGTCGAGGTGCTCAGCCTGGGAGAGCCGTGTCATACCGATGCGCTGGAATTTGACGATGGCAAACTGATGCTGGGAAAACTCGGCCCGATCGGTGAGATATCGTGGGAACTGCTGCTGGAACGTGTTGGGCAAAATCGGCTGGTCAAACTCCTCTCTGAAGCCCAACTGCTGGGCATGGTCAATTGGACCATGATTCCATGCATGAATGACATCTGGGAACAAATGATTCGCTATATCTTTCCGAATTTACCCGCAGGCCGTCGGAGCTTATTCGTCGATCTGGCCGACCCGGAGAAGCGGACACGCGAGGATGTCGCTGCGGGCTTAAAGTTGCTCACCGCGATGGTCAAGCATCTCGACGTGATCCTCGGCTTAAATCTTAAAGAAGCCCAGCAGGTGGCTGAAGTACTCCACATTCGTCTGCCGGTGGATCTGGAGCAGCACCTGGGCCAATTGGCGTCGGACATTCGCAAGGCACTTGGCGTTCATACCGTCGTGATTCATCCGCGTGGCGGTGCGGCGGCTGCCACGGAGCAACAAAACGCCAGTTTTTCAGGTCCGTTTATTCAACAACCGCTGATCAGTACCGGGGCCGGCGACCATTTCAACGCGGGTTTTACGGCGGGCCGATTGCTCGGGTTTGATCTGGATGAATCTCTATGCCTCGGCACCGCCACAAGTGGCTATTATGTTCGTCATGCCAAAAGCCCCATGCAGGCGGACCTGGCGGACTTCTGTCGCAACCTGCCCGAACCCGAATTTTAATCGCGCCACAAACGCTGCATGAATCGAAGTGATGTTGATGATCAGCCGTCATTAATCGGCAGGTCGATAGACAAGGGGTACCGGTTCATCACCCGTGGCCGAGCACCCGATGCGGAACATACGGTTCTGCAAGGGCCGCTGATTCGTCGGCCGTCAGTTTGATATCGACCGCCGCCAGCGCTTCATCCAGATGATGCATTTTTGATGCGCCGATAATCGGCGATGTGACCCCGGGCTGGTTCAAGATCCACGCCAGCGCGATCTGCGCATTGGAGACACCTCGGGCCGAGGCTACCTGTGTGAGCCTGTCAACCACAGCGAAATCGGCCGGTTGATAATAGAGTTTATGGGCGAAATCATCGGTCTTGGCACGATCGGTTGTCCCGCGGTCGGCAGCGCTGCGATTACCTGCCAGAAATCCTCTCGCCAACGGACTCCACGGAATAACCGCAATTCCTTCGTGACGGCAGAGTGGAATCATCTCGCGCTCTTCCTCGCGATAGATCAGGTTGTAGTGGTTTTGCATGGAGACAAAGCGCGTCTTGTTGAGCCGACGGGCCGTATGGAGGTATTCTGAAAATTGCCAGGCATCCATGGATGATGCTCCGATATACAGAGCCTTTCCCGCTTTGACCACATCGTGCAGTCCGTCGATGGTTTCTTCAATGGGAGTATGGCTATCAAAGCGGTGAATCTGATAAAGATCGACATAATCCATACCGAGACGTTTGAGAGAATTATCAATTGCATGGCGAATGTGCTTACGCGAGAGCCCGCGCTGGTTCGGGCTTTCGCCCATGGGGCCATTAAGTTTGGTAGCGATGACAATCTGCTCGCGCGAGATTCCTATTTTTTTAACCGCACGTCCCAGTATTTCCTCACTTACACCGTTGGAATAGACGTCGGCGGTATCGTAGAAATTGATGCCGCCCTTCCATGCCTTTTCAATAAAGGGCATGGCGTCGCCCTCTTCCAGCACCCATTGCCGCCATTTTTTACTGCCGTACGTCATCATGCCAAGGCATATCCGTGAAACCATCAGTCCGGTTGAGCCAAGATTCGTATATTGCATGTGAAGCTCCTGTATCCGCGCCGTGTACAAAATACGACGAGATCTTCTCGTATCAAAAACCTTCTGATAAGTCAAGCAAATTGCCAATTGAATCTGCGCCCATTATCACTCTTACCTCTAACACTCAGGTCGAGAAAGGGTCATTAAGGAATTCGAGAGCTTAGCCCAACTTTCGCACTTTGGGGGTAAAAACCGCATTATTGTGCAACCAGGGGCAAAAGTTTCCACCACAAATCACCCTTGGATTTTCGGTTCTGGAGTCTCTCAATACCCTTCCAAAGCCGCCAACTGGCTGGCGTAGATTTTGGGCGGAGGCTGCTGGGGGAGCGTCAGATCGAGCTTCTCCAGCAGCAGGGCCTGTTCAGGCTCCGGCTCCGTATAACGTGGCAGCACCAGACATTGCCCATCGGTGGTGGGGATGTGCACGTCAATCATCTTGATGGCACTCAACTGTTCCAGTACCGCCCGGGCCGTGAGCCCCGGTGCATGGTGCCGTGTTTGCATGGTCAGTGTTGCGGTCAGGCAATAGGCCAGAAACGCCACCAGAATGTGCGCCTCCATTCGTGCCTCAAGCTGATGGTAGATGGGGCGGATTTTAAGAT
>DAHWIP010000183.1:0-4812 GCA_027344975.1 Phycisphaerae bacterium | reverse complement strand
GAGTCCGCACCGCAACTCACCAGCGCTGCTTCGCTGTGAACCCGCTTGGCAATATACTCGCCCGCCGCGTCCTGCAACTGCCGCAGATCCACCGGATGATGCGCTGCCATCGCAACCGCCGCCTGAACCTGCGGGGGCATGGTGCCGGCAACCGGGCAGCCCGGCGCGGTGAGGGTCATATCCACCAGCACATCTTTTTCCGGTGAAATTTCAATACGGTAGATCAGTCCGAGATCATAAATGTTGACAGGAATTTCGGGGTCGTAAATGGTGCGTAATTTTTCAATGATATCCGCCTCCATTGCACTGTTTTCAATGGCGGAGATGATCTGGGTCGGGGTCGCCGGTCCATCGCCGTCGGCGGATGAAGCAGGCGGGCGAACACCCGGCGTGGGGGGCGTGGCATTGACGGGCAGGGGGACGGAATTCGGGTTTTTGAATACAAACCCCCGCCCCGCTGTATCATCCCGATAGGTGATTTCGGTTCCCTGCAGGCTTGGCAGGCTCACCGGATCGCAGGCGATGGTGATTCCCAGCGATTCAAAAATCACATCGTCATCATGCCGCACTTCAGTGAGGTCCAGACTGTAATTAAACCCCTGAACATTGCGCCCTTTGATGCCGACACGCAGCACGGCCTGATCGGACATGCCCTGTTCCGCGATGATTTTTTTAATTTCGGCCGCAGCCGCTTCGGTAACCGTTATGGCCATAGTTATTACTCGGTCTTAGCCTCACTCCGGTCATCTTTCAAAGCTGCATCGAGCGTGTGCCACGCCAATGTGGCGCACTTGATGCGAACCGGAAACTCGCGCACGCCGGAAAAAACTTCCAGTTTATCGAGCCCGTCGATCTCGATCGGCTCATGCATCGGCGTGGTGAGGAGGGTGTGAAATTTGTTAAACAGAGATTTCGCCTCTTGAATCGTACGCCCTTTAATCGCTTCGGTCATCATTGACGCCGACGCGGTGGAAATCGCGCACCCGGCACCGGTAAAACCGGCGTCCGCAATCCGATCACCGTCCATCTTGAGATAGAGTTCCAGGCGGTCGCCGCAGAGCGGGTTGTGTCCCTTGGCATGATGATCCGCATCGGCGAGGGCATGAAAGTTCCGTGGTTTTCGATTGTGGTCGATGATGGTCTGCTGATAAAGTTCTCGCAGGTCAGACATCAGCGAAATACCTCGATCACCCGGCGCAGGCCGGCGGCAAGAGCATCAACATCCTCCGGCGTGTTGTAAAACGCCAGCGATGCCCGGGCCGTGGCGGGAATGTGATAAAAATCCATCAGCGGCTGGCAGCAATGATGTCCGGTGCGGATGGCGACATGTTCCTGATCCAGAATGGTGCCGATATCGTGCGGGTGCACTCCGTCAAGCAGAAACGAGATCACGGCAGCTTTCTGCCGGGCCTGGCCGACAATCCGCAGTCCCGGAATGGTACGAAGAATTTTTTCCGCATAGGAAAGCAGATTCGCCTCCACCTCCGCCACGCGCGACATATTCAGCCGGGTCAGATAATCAACGGCAGCCCCCAAACCGATCGCACCGGCAATATCCGGAGTACCGGCTTCAAATTTATGCGGAACGACATTCCACGTAGAGCCTTCAAAACTCACCGTGCTGATCATATCGCCGCCGCCCTGATACGGCGGCATGGCATCGAGCAGTTCACCACGTGCCCAGAGCGCCCCGATTCCGGTCGGCCCACACATCTTATGGCCCGAGAAGGTGAAGAAATCGCAATCCAGTGCCGCCACATCCACCGGCATATGGGCGACCGACTGGGCACCATCCACCAGCATCAGTGCCCCATGACGATGGGCGATCTGCGTGAGTTCCGCAATCGGATTGATCGTTCCCAGCACGTTGGAGATGTGCGTCACGGCCGCCAGGGCCGCACCTTGACTTACCAGCCGCTCAAAGGCGGCGATATCCAGTTCGCCGTCGGCGGTAACGGGAGTCACTTCAATTTGCGCCCCGGTGCGGGCGGCCACCATCTGCCATGGCACGATATTGGAATGATGTTCCATCTGGGTGAGCACGATGCGGCTGCCGGGCTTGAGATTCTGCAGACCCCAGGTCATGGCCACCAGATTAATCGCCTCGGTGCAGCCGCGTGTGAAGACCACTTCCCGGGGATGGCGTGCACCGATGAACGCCGCCGTCCGGGTCCGGGCCGATTCATATGCGTCGGTCGCCTCGACACTGAGCCTGTAGACGCCGCGATGGATGTTGGCGTTCATGGATTTGTAATATCTTGTGGTGACGGCGATGACGGCGTCTGGCTTCTGGCTGGTGGCGGCATTATCCAAATAAACCACCGGCCGCTCGCCGCAGGCCAGAATGGGGAAATCCGCCCGCACATCGAGGCTGGTCCACGGTGGGGACGGGGCTCGGGTCGTTTTGGGCGGAAGTGTCGGCATCAGGATTCCACCGATTCAATATGCAGTTGATGGAGATACTCCGAAGTGAGGGTTGAGATCGTTTCCCGCACCTCCGGATGGATAATCCGATTGAGAACATCACCGGCAAATGCGTAGGTAAGCAGCGATCGGGCACGGGCGGCGCTGACCCCGCGGCTCTGCAGATAGAACAGCTGCTCTTCATCAATGGGGCCGGTGGTCGATCCGTGCGTACATTTGACATCGTTGGCGTAAATTTCAAGCTGCGGCTGGGAATTCATCACCGCATCGTCGGATAACAGCATCGTTTTGCTGGTCTGTTTGCTGTCGGTCTTCTGGGCGTCGGGCCGCACCAGAATTTTACCCCGGAATACGCCTGTCGCATTGCCCGCGAGAAGACTTTTATACAGCTCGTGGCTGGGGCAGTTTTCGGCGGCATGATCCAGCGTCGTGTGGTTATCCACACGCTGATTGCCGGAACTGATGGTCAGACCGTTGAGCGTCGCTTCGCCGAACGGTTCGGCCAGATGCACGGTCATATTATTTCGGACAAGCAGCGCACCGGCATTAAAGGCAAGCGATTGAAATTTCGCTCCGCCGTGGACATGCACCGCTTCATTGGCCACATGAAATGCATGCGAAGCCTCCCGCTCAAGTTTGACGAGTTCCAGCCGAGAGTCGCGGCCGCAGATCACCTCGGTGGCCGCATTCGTCAGGGCCGGCTGATCCGATTCAAGACTCGCAAAGCTCTGAATGATGGTCGCCTGCGATTCGCTGCAGGCGCTGATCAGGCAACGCGGAAATACAACCGTGGGCCGGGCATGTCGTGTGGTGACCCAGAGAATATGAATCGGTTTCTGAATCACTACCGCAGCGGGCAGATAGAGGAAAATACCGTCGGAAAATCCCGCGGTATTCAATGCCGCAAAACCGTTGCTCATCGCCGGAAGTTCGTGGCCCAGATACCGGCGGATACGATCCGTTCGGTCGCCGGAAGCGTCGTGGAAGCATTGGAATTCGATCAGCCGCGCCAGATCGCCGATGTCGGAGACCTCCGGCGAAAAATGCCCGTCAACAAATACCAGTTCATAAAACCCCCGCCCGGCCATGCTGACACCGGCCAGATCGCTGCGATCGACGGAGCCGGCCCCGGCGGCAGGACGGAAGGGTGTCTGGGTGATGGGGGTGATGTTGATGTAGCGCCATTGTTCATCGTCGGCGGCCGGCCAGCCGACTTTCTCAAACGCTGCAGCGCCGGCGTGGTGAAATTCCTCCAGCCATTTGTGGCCGTGATGCGGACCGATATGCGGTATATGTGCCGTCCGGCCTTTGAGGCGCTGGTCGGTCTGAACTGTCTGGGTCATGAGCAATACTCCCCGGAGTTTCCGTTATTCATCAGCCGCTGATTTCAGGCGGCGTTTTCCAGCCATCCATACCCTTTGGCCTCGAGTTCCAGGGCAAGGGATTTGTCGCCGGATTTAATAATTTTGCCGTCCCGGAGCACATGGACAAAATCCGGCACGATGTAATTCAAAAGCCTTTGGTAATGCGTCACCACCAATATCCCGCGGGTCGGGTTACGCAGGGCGTTGCCTCCCTGCGAGACAATCTTGAGCGCGTCGATATCGAGGCCGGAATCGGTTTCATCCAGAATACAGAGTTTCGGGTCCAGCACGGTCATCTGGAATATTTCGTTGCGCTTCTTTTCGCCGCCGGAAAACCCTTCGTTGATGGAACGATTCATGAAACTCTGATCCATTTCCAGCAGTTTCATCTTTTCCTTGATCAGTTTGAGGAAATCCATCGCATCGAGTTCCGGCTCACCGCGGTATTTGCGAATGGCATTGACCGCCGCCTTGAGAAAATAGCTGGTGCTGACCCCCGGAATTTCGACGGGATATTGAAACGCCAGAAAAAGGCCCTCGCA
Organism: Phycisphaerae bacterium; assembly: GCA_027344975.1. Taxonomy (GTDB): domain Bacteria; phylum Planctomycetota; class Phycisphaerae; order WQYP01; family WQYP01; genus JAJZGD01. The sequence goes on along the minus strand of DAHWIP010000183.1, from coordinate 482 downwards.
CGCACGTTCATCAGGCGACATCTCCAGAATGTCTTTGCCGTTGAACTGCACCGATCCGCCGGTGACTTCATAATTTTCACGCCCCGCGAGCACCGATGCCAGCGTGCTCTTGCCCGATCCATTGGGCCCCATGATGGCGTGCACCTCGCCGGGATTAATGGTCAGATTGATCCCCTTGAGAATGTCGCGCCCCTGAACCCGGGCGCTGAGATTGTCAACTTCCAATAATGCCATGACCGAATGTCCCTTCTGAAATAGTCTTACCTTGTGTTGATGATATTCCGGCTGCAGATGATCGTGCCGCCAGGGTCCGCAAGCGGGCCCTCATCCGACGCTTCCTTCAAGGCTCACGCCCAGAAGTTTCTGGGCTTCAACGGCAAATTCCATCGGCAGTTCCTTGAAGACCTCCTTGCAGAAACCGTTGATGATCATATTGACCGCATCTTCCAGCGAGATGCCCCGCTGTTTGCAGTAAAAGAGCT
>DAHWIP010000182.1:0-4876 GCA_027344975.1 Phycisphaerae bacterium | reverse complement strand
CAGGTCGACCACCCCCTGCAGGACGCCGTCGGCGGGATTGATCACGTAAATGTAGGAAATCGCGCCGTGCGTTTTGCCCGAGGCGCGGATGGCCGCAAGTACTTCACCGACGCGAGACTCGGGCGGCCACGCCAAGTACTCACCGCCTATCAACATCCGGGCTAGGGTTTTCCGCTCCCTAAGCACCGTGCGAATGCGCGACGCTTCGTCTGGCTCCAAGAGTCGGAGCATCTTGGAACTATCTTCGTGCGGCAGGGCGGAAAAAAGTTCTGCGATTTGTGGAACCGACATTTCCGACAGCACCTTGCGGGCACGTTCCTGTCGTAGCTCGGCGATTATCTGCCGCTGGGTTCGAGGTTCGGCCTCAACGAGCGCCCCAGCCGCAGTCTGCGGCTCCAAGGCCGAGAAAAGGGCCTTCTGCTCTTCGCCCGTGAGGGCCTCCAGGGCATCGGCCAAATCCTCGGGCGGAACCTCGCGGATCTGCTTTCGGGTGATCGAGAGTGTTACGGTTTCCGTGCTGGTGTCGGCCACGGAAAGTGGCTGGACGTACTTCCAGTTGACGAACTGGTCCCGCTGGCGGAAAAACCGGTACAGCCCCCACCGCCGCAGGAACCCGTTGAAGGAAAGGTCCACATGCAGCAGGATCATACGGGCATGGGAAAACAGCAGGTGCACATCGTTGACCACTTCGGTGCGGCGGCCATCCATGTCTAGGATGGTCTGGCCCATCAGGTGCTGATCCAAAAGGATCCAGCCTGTCTGATATTCATAGCGAGGAAAGCCCCCTCCGCCACGCGGGGTGGCGGGGGCGGAATTTTCCGGCGTGCGGACGAATATGGCGTCGTCCTCGATTCGGAGGAGGTGCGACCATGGCACCAATTCCGCCGGCCGGCCCCAGCCATGATCGATAAGCAGCCCGACGGCCTCGGGGTACGGGTCGCTCATTTTGAAGATGAGGTCGGACAGTCGGCCGATGCGATCCTTGATCTTACCGGCGCAGATCGGGCGATCCTTAAGCTCGGAAAAGAAGTAGACCTGGTAATCTTTGCTTGGCGCATTTCCGCCGGGCAGGTTGGCCGCGGCGACACGATTGGGGCTGGGATGAGAGGATTCGGTGGGCATCGGACGTCTCGCATTCAGGGTATGTGCAACCAGGCGTTAGCATGCCGCCAGAAACCCGGCGTCAGCACCTCTGGAAAAAGCTCCGTCGCACCGTAAACTGAGGATATGAACACCACGAAAATCGCGATCGACCAATTGGCGATATTCTGCCAGCGGGTGTTGACGTGCTCTCCCATCACTTGTGGATCGTTGAGGATCAGGATCAGGAAAAACAACGACGAAGGTAAAAGGGTCACCGCGACCACTTGCACGAAGATGGTGATCGCATTCTGTACGGCATCGCTTGAGATCAGGCAGACGGCACCGGCGGAGGCCAAGACCGCGAAATAAAACAGGTAAAACCACGGCGCTTCGCGGACGGTTTTGTTAAGCGAGTGAGCCCAGCCAAACACCTCGCCCATGGCCCAACTCGTGGAGAGGCTGATGCACAGCGCGCCGAGCAGGCCCGCGTCGAACAGGCCGATGGCAAAAAGCACCTCCGACGAACGCCCCCAAGCCGTACCGTGCATCACCAGCGGCATTGCCTGCGCGGCGTGGGCGGCAGAATCGACGTCGCGCCAACTGGCGTAGCTCGGATCAACGTGCTTCCACGCTTGGCTAGTGGTGTCCGGATTGAAATAAAAGACCGCCGCCGTCGCCACGATGATGAACGCCGCCACCACGCAGGTCACCAGCGACCCCATAAACGTGTCCAGCTTGCCCATCCTGATGTCGCGGAGGTCCATGCCTTTGTCCACTACGGCCGACTGCTGGAAAAAAATCTGCCACGGCGTAATGGTCGTGCCGATATTTGCCATGATCAGGGTGACCATCGCCAAGGGCGGCACGACCCCGATAAGGTGCGGGCTCCAGAACCCCCGCCCAACCGCCAGCCACCCAGCCTTTACGTTCCCGGTTTCCATGGCCCAGACGGCCGCAGGAATGTAAACGAGATTGAAAACGCAAAAGAAAAGAGTGAGTTTCTCAAAGGTCCAGTATTTTCCAGTGATGACGATTCCCAGCAACAGCAGTGTCACCCCAGCGTAGGTGATCCAATTGGGGATGTCGAATAGTTGCATCGCCTGGGTCATGCCGATGTACTCGGTGACGAGCGTGAGCCAGTTGACGACCATGAGATCAAAAATGGAGAAACATCCCCAAAATCGGCCGAACGAGTCGAAAATCGCCTCCGCGTGGCCCCGCTTGGTCACCGCCCCGAGCCGTACCGTCATTTCCTGGACGTAATAGGCCATGGGCAGCAGAATGATGAAGGCCCAGAGCAGGTTGAAGCCGGTCTTCGCCCCCGTCTGAACGTAGGTGGAAATGCCGCCGGCGTCATTGTCCGCGACCATGGTGATGATCCCGGGTCCCAGAACGGCGAGGAACAGAAACACGGCACGGCGAATTCGGCCGCTCCTGTGGATCGCCTTGTTCACCAAATACATAGACCACCTGTACTAGTCCTGCCGCGGCCGCCACACCGCTTGTACCGCGATGCCGTAGAGCCGCGGGCACAGCGCTCTGATAACCCGTCTACCATCTCTAAAAGCCCGTCCGAGAAATAAATGGACGAGCTTATTTTCAGATCTGGCTCCAAAAAAGCAACCACTTACGGCCCTTCAATCGGGTAGGCACGCGACGAGCCTGGCCGAAAAAAGAGTATACCACGGCCCGGGACAGTTGCCAATTCTGGTCACCTTATAACGAGCCGGTTGCGTTATTGATGTCGTTGCGAATGGAAGCATACAAGCGGTGGATGCGGAAAGCAGCGTTACCCCACATTCCGCGGGGGGTATGGGCCATGGCACTGCAACAAGCACCCTTGAAAAAAATCTTTTCGGAATTCTACACCAGCATGCACCCGATGCGGGAATCTGCTGCGTCATTTCCTGCGGCATGCCACGATGGAAAGCTGTCTGGCGGAGATGCGGCGTAATGCGGCCCTGCGGGAATTGGCTTTCATTGCCAATGTGGCGGATGTTCCCAAGCCTTGGAATATCAGTCGCTTTGAGGAAGTTCTGGGCGAGCCGACCCAGCTGGCGCTTCTACGGGGGATGTTTGAACAGTTGCTCAAGAAGCTGGGATCGGTGGTGGCGGACCTGGGGCTTCATAGGGCGGGCGACTCTTCATGCCTCAGAGCCTGTGTGAGAGGAATCGTCACCCTGGTGCCAATCGACGGGGCATCAAATTAATCATTGCCGGATAAATCCAAGTTTCGCTGCCGGTGGTTTGCTCCTCGTAACCTTTGCAGAGTCGACGGTAACGTCCCAGCCAGCCGAAGGTGCGTTCCACCATCCAACACTTGGGCAACACCTTAAAGCCTTTGGCATCATCCGAACGCCTGCCAATCTTCAGCGTCCAGTTTGCCAGCCACGCGGCCCAGACAACCAGTTGTCCGTCGGCCCAGATCAAGCTCAGATGGGAAAACCGCCCCATGAGCCTGCGCAGCGTCCCTTTGGCTCCGTCGCGATCGTGCACGCTGCCCGCATGCACCACCACCGCCAGGATCATTCCCAACGTCTCGACAACCAGATGACGCTTACGCCCGTTGATCTTTTTACCCGCACCGTACCCGCAGCAGGCCCCCTTTTTTCCGTCGTCTTGGCCGACTGACTGTCCGTGATCGCCGCCGAGGGCGGGGACGCCATGTCAGCAGCCACCCGAACCCGCTCTCGCAGCCGGTCATGAAGCAACTGCCAAGTTCCATCGTCACGAAAGCGGTAAAAGTAGTAGGCCACGGCGCTCCACGGTGGAAAGTCGTCGGGCAACGCCCGCCACTGGCAGCCGGTGCGGCCTTAGTACAACAGGCCGTTGACCACCCGCCGCATGTCCGCCCTGCGCGGGCGGCCGCCGTGCTTCTGCGGTGGAATCCGCGACGCGATTATTAGCCACTGATCATTCCCGAGGTCCGTAGGTTGTGAATTCCTTTTCGTCTTATCGTTATCGGCGTTCTTCAAGATCTTCTATAAACTTTTCAAACAGGCTCCTATGGCAATCCACAACATTTGACAATATTTCTTTATACAATTAAGCACTAACATGGTTGCATTGGTTGAGGCCTTACAGAAAGGGATCCCATGAGAAAGGCACGCCGGGCACGGCATCCCGGTCTATACGTGGCTGCTTTCGGCGGCGCAGGCATTGCTTTTTGCCGGGGTAAGTTGTTTGATTGTCCTGATCGTGGTATTGAATCGGCTGCTGTGGAAGCCGTTGCAAGCCTGGGCGGCGGACCGATTCCGTCTGGATTATTAACGATGGGATACCGTCGGTGCCGCACGGAATTAATCATCAGCGAGCATTACGGATCCGATACCGAGGAACCGGCGTGGAGCCGGGTAGAGGGCTGCGGTTTCACCGCCGCCGGGGCATTGGCCGTGGGCGAGGTACCGCCGGTGCGCAGCATTCGCACGAAGCTGATAAGAATGAGCGTCAGCAGTACCAAGAGATAGACCCTCAGCACCACGAGGGCGATTTTCACCATGGGGGTCATTTTCATGCGGGGCATAAGGTATACTCCCAGTTATGTGGCCAGCAGCGAAGAAACGCGGGCCCTCCCGGCGAATTCTAGGTGCGAGCGCGAGTGATAAATCCCTTCATGATGTCGTTGTAACGAATCACGCCGAGCATACGGTTCTGGCGGTCTACCACCGGCACCATACGGAAATGGTATTTAGCGAACAACTCGGCCAAGTCCTCGCGGGTATCGTCACCGTCGGCTGTGACAACCGGAGAAGTCATGCAATCCGTCAAGGATTTGTCGTCCGGCGCCAGGACC